>JABDKH010000114.1 GCA_013002345.1 Rhodothermales bacterium | reverse complement strand
CATGCGTCCGGCGAGACCCGGCTTGTGCCGCATTCGATCGCCGACAGCCGACAGGATCGCGCAGTCGCGAATGGAATAGATGCGGCTGATATCTTGCCGCGTGAGCTCAACGTCGAACGCGCCGATTAGACTGTGTACAGCCGCCTCCGCTCTCGCGGCCATCACGACGATGCAGATGCTCTGCTCGCTTGATGCCTGAGAAATCATCAGCACGTTGATCCCGTCGCCGGCGAGCGCCGAGAACGCCCTCGCGGATACGCCGGGCACACCCGCCATGCCGGTCCCCTCGATCATCACGACCGCGACGCCGCGAACGGATGTTATGGCTTTCACGCGTCCGCCGGACGGTTTGCCCTCCGGCGTGATCACGGTACCGGCCGCACCCGGGTTGAACGAGTTCTTGATGTGCAGCGGGATCGAATGCGCCAGCAGCGGACGCATCGTTCGCGGATGCAGCACCTTCGCGCCGAAGTACGCGAGCTCACCCGCCTCCGCGTAGCTGAGGGCGTCGATCGTAAACGCATCTTTGACGATCCGGGGATCAGCCGAAAGGACGCCGTCGACGTCGGTCCAGATGTCAACGCGGGTTGCCTGCAGGGCGCCGCCGAGAAGCGTCGCCGTGTAGTCGCTGCCGGAGCGGCCGAGGGTCGCCGTCACGCCGTCGGCTGTTGTCGCGACAAATCCTGTGACGACCGCCACCACGTCGTCCGCGACCGAGGTGAAGTAATCCTTGACGACCTGGTACGTGACCTCCATGTCGACGTTGGCCTCGCCGAAATCGGCGTCGGTGCGGATGAGCTGTCTAGCGTCAACCGGCGCCGCCGCAATGCCGGCTTCTGCGAGGACGGCTGTCACGAGCGGTGCGGTCACGAGTTCGCCGATGGAGATGACGGCGTCTCTCGTGCGCGGCGTGCATTCACGTAACAGATAGATTCCATCGAGGAGTTCGCCCAGCTCGGCCCAGAAGTGATTGACGAACGTGTAGAGCTCCGCCTGGGCATCGCCCGACAGGAGGACGGCTGCGACCTTCTCGTAGCGATCAACGAGCGCGGCCACGTCCTCTGATGGCTGGCGCGAACGGGTGATGGCGCCATCGATGGCATTCACGAGATCGTCGGTCATGCCTCCCAGTGCCGAGACGACCACGATCAGGCGCCCCTCGGCGCGGGTGGAGTCGACGATTTGCGTGACGTTCCGGATGCACTCGGCGTCACCCACGGAGGATCCGCCGAATTTGCTGACAATGATGGGGCTTCGATTCTCCGGCATGTGGCGGCACGAGACGTGAGAGGCGTTTTGCAAGCGTAAATGTAGTTACGTGCCGGCCGTCAGTTCTTGAATTGGTGGTGGATCGGCTCGGAGCGGTGGCGAACGCCTTGAACTGCAGGCGTGTGTGGTCGTATTATCGGTGCCGCGTGTTGCGGGTCGGAAGACTCGTGAGGATCGCGCCGGGGCCATAGCTCAGCTGGTAGAGCGCTGCAATGGCATTGCAGAGGTCAGGGGTTCGACTCCCCTTGGCTCCACAGAGAATCCCGTCAGAAGTGCCGGATGACGAGGTTCTGGTGGGATTTCTTTTGTTTGGCGGGTCTGACCGCGCTGAGGATTCAGGGCCACCCCTGCCATCCATGCCATCCGGTGGGATCGTCACCCAACACGGGGCGGCGGGAGTGATCCAATGGACGACTTCCCGATCAAGTTCAGGTTTGTCGAGGGTATTGCGGTGGTGAGCGTTGAAGGTGAACTGGACGCACACACTGCTCCACTACTCGGCCATGCCTTTGGGGAGTTGATCGCTCGCGACCGTCACAGAATCGTCCTTGATTGCCGCGAGCTGGCATACATGAGTTCAGCAGCGTTCGGCTTACTAATCGCCTTTGTTGAAGAGACTAGAGACCGAGGCGGCTCTGTCAAACTAGCTGACCTTCACTACCGGGTATCCGATTTCCTAGCCGCGATGCAGTATCCCTTTCTTCCACCTGTCTACGACACCGTGGACGAGGCAGTCACTAGTTTCTTGCGCGGCGACTGAGACTGGTTAAGCGGGAGGAGGAGTGAGAAATTGCCGACCGAGGAAGCGAGTTTGTGTATCCCTTTTTTGTACCCCAGCCCTTTCGCGCTCCGTCACTCTCAAAATGGTCCTAACCCGCGTACCCTTTGTGTACCCACCAAAACGCGGCCTACCCATAATCGACTGCGCCACAAACCAATACAGTCTGCCACCGTAACAATGGCATAACAGAGGTGAGCGGTTCGACTCCCCTTGGCTCTACGAGAATCCCATTAGAGGCGGCCGGATGTGGCGGTGCTGGCGGGCTGTTTTCATTTCCTTTCCCCTGTCCAGGCCGTAGATCGACGCCATTTCTTCTGCACGACGTACTCTATGTGTACCTTGTCAAGCATCGACCGACGTGAGAAGAGACCTTGCCTCTTTCCCGATTTCGAGGTAGTAATAGATTTGCCTTGACACCACTCTAATGATCGGCCAGACCATAGCCCACTTCCACATCCTCGAGAGACTCGGGAGAGGCGGCATGGGGGTCGTCTATCTGGCAGATGATCTCCAGCTGAAGCGAAAGGTCGCGCTCAAGTTTCTACCTCCCCATCTCTCGGCCGACGAGGAGGCCAACCAGCGCTTCATGCTGGAGGCCCAGTCGGCATCCGCGCTCAACCACCCCAACGTCTGCACGATACACGAGATCGGCCAGACGGACGATGGCCAGACGTTCATCGCGATGGCGCACTACGACGGCGAGACTCTGAAGAAGATGCTGGAGGACGGCCCGCTCGATGTGGAGGACGCCATCGACATCGCCCAACAGGTGGCGGAAGGACTGGCCCGCGCTCACGACAAAGGAATCATCCACCGCGACATCAAACCGGCGAACATCATCGTGACCGACGATGGACGCGCCGTCGTGCTCGACTTTGGATTGGCGAAGCTGACCGGCGCCGTGGATCTGACGAAACCCGGCAGCACACTCGGAACGGTCTACTACATGTCCCCCGAACAGGCGCGTGGCGAGACCTCCGGACCGGAAGCCGATATATGGGCACTTGGCGTTGTTCTGTACGAGATGGTCACGGGGCGACGTCCCTTTGCCGGTGAATATGACCAGGCTGTCGTCTACTCCATACTTAACGAAGAGCCGACACCCGTCGATTCGCTGCGGGAAGATGTGCCTCCCGATGTCGCTCGACTGATCAACCGATCGCTGGCAAAAGACCCTGCGGCGCGGCCTGCCTCGATGCACGTCATGCTAGACGAGATCCGAGCTGTGGGCGAACCGGGAATCGCCGAACGACCAGAGGCGTTTGTCCGTCTGAAGTCGCCGTGGGTTGCCGTGCCAACACTCGTGGTCGTTGCCGTCACCACGTTTCTGCTGATGCGCTGGAATGAGCAACGCGCCGAAGTCGAATGGGCTCGGCAAGAGGCTCTGCCGGCCGTTGCACGCCTCATCGACGAAGGCAACTGGAAGAACGCTTTCAAGCTCGCACAGGATGCAAACAATGTGATCCCCGACGACTCCATGTTGCTCCGCCTGTGGCCGCAGATGTCCCGGTTCGTCGAAATTATTAGCGAACCCGAAGGCGCACGCGTGTATCGTCGAAGCCACAACGATACGTCCTGGCAGTTTCTGGGCACGACCCCGATCGACTCGGTCCGCCATCCGTTCGGGTACTACTTCACGTTTCGGGTTGAGAAGGATGGGTATATCCCCACGGAGCGCTCCATGAACTCCGGCGCGATTTCCGATACCCGGTTCGTGCTGGCCGGGGAAGGGACGACTCCTGCGGGAATGGTTCTCGTCGAAGGCGGCGAGACAAACGTGCGGCTGCCCGGACTCGATCACCTGAAGACCGAGGTCCTGGGCGATTACCTACTCGACCGGTTTGAGGTCACGAATCTTCAGTACAAAGCTTTCATGGATGCCGGCGGATACAACAGGCCCGAGTACTGGCCGGATACCTTCGTCATGCGCGGACGCATCCTGCCGGGACCCGAGGCGATGGCACTGTTCAAGGACAAGACGGGCCGTACAGGACCTTCGACGTGGGAGGTCGGCGATTTTCCGGAGGGGCAGGAGAATCATCCGGTAGCCGGCGTGAGCTGGTATGAAGCAGCCGCCTACGCCGCTTTCGCCGGCAAGCAGCTGCCGACACTTTACCACTGGAGTCGTGCTGCTGGCACCACCTGGAGCTCCTTCATCGTTCCGTTCAGCAACTTCTCAGGCAAGGGGACCACAGAAGTGGGCGCCATGAAAGGTGTCGGCCCGTATGGAACCTACGACATGGCTGGAAACGTGCGCGAGTGGTGCCTGAACTCGTCGAACTCCGGCGCTCGACTCATCCTCGGAGGCGGCTGGAACGACGCGACGTATTCGTTCAACGACGGGTATGCACAGGATCCTTTTGACCGCTCGCCGACGAATGGAATCCGATTGATCAAGCCCGTCGATGAAACGGCGGATCTGAGCAGTGCCTCACGTTCGATCGAGATACCTCTTCGCGATTTTCGCGCCGAGAAGCCCGTCTCGGATGAGGTCTTCGCCATCTATCGCAACATGTATCGTTACGACAGGACGGAGCTGAACGCGACCGTGGAAGAGGTCGACGACTCAGACCCGGACTGGGTGAAAGAGCGGGTCACGTTTGATGCGGCATACGGTGGAGACCGGATGATGGCGTACATCTTCGTACCGAAGAACTCAAGTCCTCCGTATCAGACTGTCGTTTATTTCCCTGGATCGGGCGCCATTCACAATCGGTCGAGCGCAGGCCCAGGACCCGAACTGAATGCATACGACTACATGGTCAAGAGCGGCCGCGCCGTCGTCGTGCCTATCTACAAGGGCACTTTCGAGCGCGGCGACGAGCTCGAAAGTGACTATCCGGCGGAGACCGCGTTCTACAGGGACCACGTCATCATGTGGGCAAAGGACCTCTCGCGGTCGCTCGATTATCTGGAGTCTCGGCCCGAGTTCGATCCAGAGAAGATCGGTTACTACGGTGTGAGCTGGGGCGGGGCACTGGGCGGTATCATGCCCGCGGTAGAAAGACGGATCAAGGTTGTTGTTCTGTACGTAGCCGGACTTATGGTCCAACGTGCACTGCCCGAAGCCGATGCCATCAACTACGTTCCGCGTATCACGCAGCCGGTTCTGATGCTGAACGGACAGTACGACCATTTCTTTCCGGTCGAGACGTCTCAGAAGCCCATGTTCGATCTGCTCGGCACGCCGCCGGACCAGAAGCGGCAGGTTATCTACGAGTCCGGCCACTTTGTGCCACGGGACCAGTTGATTCGAGAAACGCTGGAGTGGCTGGATCAGCACCTGGGACCTGTTCGGCAGTAGGCGCCACAGTGCGAGGTAGGACGAGGCGCACATTCTAACCGTATACCGATGGCTGCTTGATGGCGAGTGTGAGGCAGAAGACCGTGAAAATCCCTCGTGAATCCGCCTACCCTCTGTGTACCCACCGAAACTGAGTACGCCCTTCTTCGATTCCCCAACTACTCACGGCCGCCGGCCTCCCCAAAGGCATTGCAGAGGTCAGGGGTTCGACTCCCCCTGGCTCCACGGAAAATCCCATCAGAGAGTGCCGAACGAGGCGACTCGGGTGGGATTTCCT
>JABDKH010000113.1 GCA_013002345.1 Rhodothermales bacterium | reverse complement strand
TTGCAGACCTGCGCGAACGTCTCCTGCTCCACCTCCTCCATCTCGCTGATTCCTCCAGCAAGATTGGATCGCATCGCATCGATATCTGCTATCGCCTGCATGACTGCGAGTTGCACGGGCGTGACTGTCGAGGCGGTGTTTGCCACATCCAGTAGTTCAGTTCTGGCGTCGGCAGGCTGCTCCGGCGCGTTGCACGCCGACACGACCAGCAGCAAGAGGATAGGTGGGACTCGATTCATGACTGACCTCTCTGGTACCCTGATACCACCAACTACGCGCCCACCTCCTGGGCTGCCGTATCAATTAACGTACCCCGGCAATTCGAGGCACCGCACCGGCACGGGTACTGTGTCGTCCACGTGTCAGCCGACTCTTCGCCGCGCTCCAGCTGATAATCGTACGTCAACTCCTCACCCTCTTCGATCTTCCTGATGGCGTAGATGAATATCCGATCGTCCTCTATCACCGCCTCGCAGTTGGGGTCGCACGAATGGTTGATAAAGCGCGCGTCGTTTCCGCCGACGGCCGCATCGATTACCGTGTCGTCATCGATGCCGAACAGGAACGTATGGTGTCGCTCCATCGCATCATCATCGTAGCGACTGGAGGCTTCATCCTCCGTGATCCGCTCGCCGGTGTACTCAATGATGCGGGTGCCCTTCTTGATACGTTTCTTTGCGAAGAGACCGAGACCCTGAATGAGTGAGTCGGTCAAGGTGTAGCGTGGTTCTGACATTGGTGAACAGAGACTGATCGTGAAGTGGGAATAGATTCGATCCGGCGAATGAGCATTAATCTACCGAATGCCGGGAGTGCATTCGACGGCAGGCCAGCCGGAATCTTTGCAAAATGAACAGGTCAACGCACGATCGAGCCGGAGGGTTCGCTGTCCACCATCCCATCTAAGACTTCTCCGTCGAGCCCCTGAGTCTAATGGTCGGCGGCGGTGTGATCCGGCAGAGCGCCTCTACCGGCGTCGAGCATCCCATCGGGAGCCAAGTGCATCGCCGCTCGCCTGGTGGATTCCTCTTACCGTCCAGTCATGGGGATGCCACCCACGCAATCCTCGCGTCTTGAATGATTCTTCGCTGAAGCCCTGTTCCAGGCCGTTGACGCCGGATCCGCCGCTCACTATCATCCTACAAACGCGATAAAGGATAAAGGCCGATGTTCACACCCAAGACCGATCTTTTCGACCCCGACCTGGCACGCCTCGCCGAACAGGCGAAGGCTCTCGCCCACCCTGCCCGACTGGCCATCCTCCAGGTACTCGCCAAACGCGACAGCTGCATGTGCGGCGAAATCGTGGACGACCTTCCACTTGCGCAGGCGTCGGTCTCGCGCCACCTGAAGACGCTGAAGGACGCAGGCCTGATCAAAGGCGACATCGACGGACCACGCGTATGCTACTGCATCGACTGGGACGCCACCACCAACCTGCGCCGCCGGATGGCATCATTCCTCGCCGACGTGTCCGATCCCCAGCCCGGTGTGGCCGAGTGCTGCTGAATTCGGTGACCCTTCCTGCCTCAATCACGGTTCAAACATGACATCCGCACCCGGCACCTTACGGCGACTCTCCTTCCTCGACCGCTACCTCACGCTCTGGATCTTCGCGGCGATGGCGTTCGGTGTCAGTCTCGGCTATTTCTTCCATGAGGTCGAAACGTTCTGGAGCAGGTTCCAGGTCGGTACGACGAACATCCCGATTGCGCTGGGCCTCATCCTCATGATGTATCCCCCGCTGGCCAAGGTCCGCTACGAGGAGATGGGTGAGGTCTTCCGCAACTGGAAAGTGCTCTCGCTGTCGCTTGTACAAAACTGGATCATCGGCCCCATACTCATGTTTGCGCTGGCCATCCTGTTCCTGCGCGACTACCCGGACTACATGGTCGGCCTGATCCTGATCGGTCTGGCGCGCTGCATCGCGATGGTCATCGTGTGGAACGAACTGGCCGACGGCGACTCCGAGTATGCCGCGGGGCTCGTCGCGTTCAACAGTGTATTCCAGGTACTCTTCTATAGCGTCTACGCCTGGATCTTCGTCACCGTGCTTCCGGATGTTCTCGGTCTCGAAGGCAGCGTCGTGAACGTGACGATGGGGCAGATCGCGGAGAGCGTCGCGATCTATCTCGGAATCCCTTTCGTCGCGGGGATCATCACGCGCTTCGCGCTGATTCGCCTGCGAGGTCGCGACTGGTACGAGTCCGAGTTCATTCCCCGAATCAGTCCAGCCACCCTCATCGCGTTGCTCTTCACAATCGTTGTGATGTTCAGCCTGAAGGGACAGTTGATCGTCGAGTTGCCACTGGACGTCCTGCGGATTGCGCTGCCGCTGCTGATCTATTTCGTCGTTATGTTTCTCGTCAGCTTCTACATGGGTAGGAAGGTAGGGGCCGACTATTCCAAGACGGTGACGCTCTCATTCACCGCGGCCTCCAACAACTTTGAGCTGGCGATCGCTGTGGCCGTGGCCGTCTTCGGCATCGGATCGGGCGTGGCGTTTGCGGCGGTGATCGGGCCGCTTGTCGAGGTGCCCGTTCTGATTGGACTTGTCAACGTCGCGCTGTTCTTTCGGAAGAAGTATTTCGGCTCCGACGTCGACTCCTCCGGTGGTCCGCAGAGTCCGGACGCGTGTCCGACCAACATCGAGTTGCCGCGGACGAGGACGGATCCGAACAGCAACTGATCCTGATTCATCAACCCCTCGCAGGTCGTAACTATGAGTAAACCCCGCGTCCTCTTCGTCTGCACGCACAACTCGGCTCGCTCTCAAATGGCTGAGGGCTGGCTGCGGCACCTCGCGGGTGACAGGTTCGTCTCAGAAAGTGCCGGCACAGAACCACGTGGCGTCAATCCGCTTGCGGTTGAGGCCATGCGTGAGGTGGGCGTCGACCTGACGGGAAACCGGAGCGAGCATGTGGACGAGTATGTGGATCCGCCTGCTGACTACGTGATCACGGTTTGCGACCACGCGAAGGAAGTCTGTCCGTACGTACCGGCAGCTATCGAGGTCATGCACAAAGGGTTTGACGACCCATCGTCGGCGATGGGATCGCACGCGGAGCGGCTCGCCGTCTTCAGGCGGGTTCGAGACGAGATCCGCGAGTGGATCGAGGCCACGTTCGTTCAAGAGGGCACTCCGAAAACCTCTCCGCAGTGATAAGCCACTGGCGGGCCGGGTTCAGATTCGAGGGATTGACCTGTGTGTCCCTGCCGGCGGGCAAGGCTCAACGCCATCAGAGACCGGGCGCATCGCACGACGCACCCGATCCTGACGACGCCCTCATGGGAGCAACCGCTTCGCTCCCGTAGCACAAAGGCGGGGATTTCCCGGTCAACGCAGCAGCACCATCGAACGCGACTGACGTCTGCCATCGGATGACAGAGTGGTCACATAGGTGCCAGACGGGAGATCAGCCGCGTCGAAGTCGACACGATACTGACCTGCAGACATCTGGCCGTTGATCAGCGTGCGCAGATGACGCCCGAGGATGTCGAATACCTCTAGCTTCACGTCACCGCTTGCATCCAGATCGAACGTGATCGTCGTCGACGGATTGAATGGATTCGGATAGTTCTCCTTGAGCACAAACTGGCCGGGTATCTCGTCCAGCCCACCGATTCGTTCGATCCCTACTTCGATAGCGGGCTCACCCAGCTGTCCACGAATTTCACCCTGAGGATTCGCCGCAGTGTGGACATTGAGGTATATCTCATTGTTCGCGGTAGCAAGAACGCGATCGATGGTAAACGACTCGGCATCCGTCGCCTTCCAGACGCCTGCAGCAGTATTTCCGACGAAGTCACCGGCAATCGTCCGGACCGGGCCGCCGTTCTCACCGCGTGGAGCGTTGTGAAAATGTGCGTTCGTGATCGGGCCGCTCAAACCCTCAACCGTAAGATCGAAAACGGCACCAGACGGTGATACCGTCACCGTCGCCGTTCCGCCTGCGTCCGAAATCACGTCGTGGGTTTCCTGGTCGGCGTCAAGCTGAGCCACACGACCGAACTCGCCCGTCGGAAAGACCTGACCTCTGATCTCTCCTGCTGGGTTCGCCCCCGTATGCACGTTGAGATAGAGGCGCCCGAGCAGCAAGTCGGTGACAAGCTCGTCGGTCAGCGGCTCTCCGTCCTCTGGACTCCAGAACCCTTCCGCGGTCGATCCTGAAAAGTCTCCGAAGACCGACCGCACAGGGCCGCCGTTCGTACCGGCCGATCCCGAGTGGAAGTGGGCATTCGTCGCTGGGCCACTCAGGCCCTGTGTCGTCACCGCGAACGCGAGCCCCTGAGGTGTCAGTAGCATCGACGCGGTGCCGACGGCGTCGGACGTCACCTCGTGTGACTCCTGCGCTGCGGTCAGGCGCGCCGAAAGCCCGGTTCCGCCAGCGATGAACACCTGACCGCGTATCTCACCAGCCCCGTTGGCCGCCGTGTGCACGTTGACGTACAGGTTACCCTTCATCAACTCGGCGACGAGATCCGGCGTCAACGGCTCGCCGTCTGTCGCCGTCCATATTCCCGATGCGGTGTTTCCGGTGAAGTCTCCTGTGATCGTGCGAACGGGGCCGCCGTTTGTACCCACCGCTCCGTTGTGAAAGTGCGCTGCAACGATGGGGCCACTCAGCCCGTCGACCGATACCTGAAACTCGAGTCCTGCATCGGTCAGGTGCAGTACCGCCGTACCCGCGGCGTCCTGCGTCACGTCGTGCGTTTCCTGCTCAGGCGTCAGAGCCGCACGAAGCGGAACGCCGTCGAGCAGTTCCAGCTGGGCCCTAATTTCGCCCCCCGGGTTAGCCGCCGTGTGAACGTTAAGGTATATGCGCCCGGCGATGAGTTCCTCGATCCACTCGCCCGTCAGCGGTTCCCCGTCGTCGAAGGACCACAGGCCGCCTGCCGTGTTGCCTGAGAAGTCGCCAGTAACCGTCCTGACGGGCGGACCATTCGTTCCTGCGGCCGCGTTGTGGAAGTGCGCCACCGTGATCGGTCCTGTCAGCCCCTCGACAGTCGAGGAGAACACGAGGCCCCAGGTCGTCAGAAGAGCGTTTGCCGATCCCCGGGCGTCAGTCGTGACCCCGTCTCCTGGCTCAAGCACGGCCCTGAAGCCCCATCCACTTTTCAATTCAACCTGGCCGCGAATCTCACCTCCCGGATTCGCCGCGGTGTGCACGTTCACGTACAATCCACCCGTCGTCAGTGCTTCCACCAGTTCCAACGAAAGGGCTTCACCATCGTCAAATCGCCAGACACCGAAGGCCGAGTTGCCGTCGAATTCCGTGGTCAGCGAACGAACCACCGACCCGTTAGTACCGGCCGGCGCTCGGTGAATATGGGCGGACGCGATCGGGCCGGTTAGCCCATCCACGGAAATGTCGAAGACGACTTCTTCTTCCGTCATGAAGAAGGTAGCGGTGCCGCTGCCGTCGCTGGTTACATCGGCCGTTGACTGTTCCGGGGTAAGGTTCGCCGTCAACATAGTCGCTACGGCCGGTACGATCTGCCCACGAATCTCACCGCCCGGGTTGGCCGCCGTGTGGACGTTGAAGTACAACTCACCGGCGAACAGTGCATCAATCAGATCTCTCGTCAGCGGCTGGGTGTCCGTCTCTCTCCAGACACCGGACGCCGAGTTGCCGGTGAAATCGGCGGTGATCGCTCGCACGACCGATCCGTTCTCGCCCAGCGGACCTCGATGGAAATGTGCACCGGTCATCGGCCCGCTCAGGCCGTCGACCGAAATTGCAAACTCCACTTCGTCGTTCTTGAGCACAACTGCCGCGGTCCCGGAAGCGTCGCTGGTGACGTCGCTCGTCTCCTGGGCCGGAGTCAGGGCGGCCTTGAACAGGGTCTGAGCCTGTGCCGGCTGGATGCTCGCCGACAGTGCGAACGCAAAAACAACCAGATACAGTAATCTGTGGATAGACCTCATGGGTGACCTCGAATAGGTGAGTTCTGGAATCGATAGGGAGGATGGTCGGCGGCAGCACCCGGCTGCCTCGCAAGGCGGTTACGCCGCGTCGGCCTCTCCTCTGGTCGACAAACCGAAAGGCAGGTATAGCGGACAGCTACCGATGGCACTCGTGAGTATGAACGCCACCGCCACGATGCCCAGGATAATGGCAGCGGTGCCCGTAATCTGACCGGAGAGGAAGAGGACGATGACGATCAACGCAGCGATGACTCGCACGACGCGATCGACCGACCCCATGTTCTTTTTCATGAGACGATACCCGAACGAATAAGGTGACGCGCATCAACTTTCCTGCCGGTAAGCTAGGAGACGTGACGTCGCTGTTCAGTGACCTGGGTCACGCTTTCGTTCAGGGTAGATTTTTTAGCCCTGCCCGGTCGATAATCCTGACCTCGCCCCGTCCCAACTCCACAAATCCACGAAGCTCGAGATCCTTGAGGAGACGACTGACCACTTCTCTTGATGTGCCGAGCTCGCGAGCAAGGCCTGCGTGCGTGAATTGAACGGATGATGTTTCACGCTCTCGGGCCGTTCCGTGCAGGAGTCGCTGTACAAGCCGATGATCTACGCGTCGAAATGCCACCTCCTCGACGATCTCAATAACAGCAGCCAATCGGCGACCAATCAACTCGAAAACGAATTGCTGCAGGTGGTCCTCGTTGGCCATCATGGTTCGAAAAGACGGCGCCGGCAACGAGAACACCTCGGAATCACGCTCGACGGCCGCGTTAGCCGGAAAGCCGATGTCTCCGAGGATGCAGGCGGCCGTCAGAACACAGCTTTCGCCGGGTTCGATGCGATACAGTGTAATCTCTCTGCCATTCTCATCCTGCTTGTACACGCGGACGAGTCCGTTCACGAGCAACGGCATGCTCTGGCACCGCCCGCCCTCGAACATGATGTGCGTGCCGGCCAGAATCGACTGAGATGATCCAATCGGTAGCACCCGATCCATCAATGGAGGTTCGCCTCGAACAAGGAACGGGTACTTCTCAGCGAGGACAGATTTGTCAATCATTTGTGGACCGTCCGAGAATCTGGTTTACGTACTCAATATAGACCGTCAGTCCCGCCGACCCACGTCCCTGACTCATGCAAGCCTCGCACGTTCGCATCGGACACCGTTGGCCGGCAACTCCAAAATCGGCACTCACACACCGGAGGAAATAGCCGCCACGACTCATCTGACCAATGCCCACAGAATACGCCGCAATATCCCTGTCAGGGGTAAACATGACAAATCGGTAAGACTGTCTCCGGGAAGCCCATCTTCGCGAGCAAAAGTAGTCCGTTACTTGAGCTGGGATGACGAGTCGGGGATAGCGCTCGTGACGGACACAAGGAGGACTGTGTCATGACGCGAACCCTGCCAGCCATATTGTTGATCACCGCGATTGCCGTTTGGGGCGCCCACGCCCAGCAGGCCGTCCGCTTCGATGTCCCTGGAGCCTATCTCGAAGTACCCCACTCCGCCACCCTTGCCACGCCGGAGTTCACGATTGAATTCTGGATCCGGGTTCGTGAACTCGGCGACCCGAACGTTGCGGGCGGCGAGCAAACCATATTCGACAAGCGGGGCGAATCCGGCGGCTACAACTTCCGTCTCGCCGGCGACCGGTTTCCCCTCCCGGTCTTCGCCCTGTTCGATCACGGGGGCGTCAGTGCATGGAGCGCCCTTGACCAATACGAGTGGACGCACATCGCCGTCACCCAGAGCGCCGATTCCCTGAAGATCTATGCCAATCGGATTCTCGCGGAAGCAGACACGAATCGATACGATCTGTCGTCGACATGGCCGCTTCGGATCGGCGAGTTCGGCGGATGGCCCGGCGCCTATCTCGGACTCCGCGGCGACATGGATGAGATCAGAATCTGGGATCACGCCCGAAGCCCCGACAGCATCAGCACGTACCTGCATGAGAGCCTGTCGGGCACCGAACCCGGCCTGATGGCATACTGGAATTTCGAGGCCGAAGACAACCGACTGATTCCCGACATGTCGCCCAACGGCAATGGCGCCGAAATGTGGGGAGACGTCAAACTCATTCCTTCCGACGCACCCATCGGGTTCATGCCACCTCCGGCACCGGCCTACCTGCGAGCCCTTGGAAATGAGACCTCCATCGATCTTGCGTGGCAGCACAGCGGCGATTGGGTCTCGGAATACCGCATCTACCGCGATGACTCTCAGGGTTTTCCAGCTGACGAAACGACACTCCTCGCCGTGGTGCCGGGAGACGACTCCGTATTCGTCGACCACAGCGTGGTACCCGACCAGAACTACTACTACCGTCTCAGGGCAGTCGACGACGACCAGCACGCCAGCTCGCCGGGGGGTGGCGCACTCGGTCGGGTCTTCGTCGAACAAGATTATCTTACAGGCGCCTACTACGTCAATGGATTCGATCCATCAGATACGACTCGTGCATGGGAGGGGCGCTATGTCCGCGAACTCTTCCAGCCACCGCAGTCTCCCCTCCTCGGACACTACTCCAGCCGCGATGCGTCGGTGATTCAGCAACACCTGGGCTGGATGGCGTCCTACGGCATTGATTTTCTCGTCAGCGAGTGGTGGGAGCGTGATTCGTGGGAAGATGTCACATTGAGAGAGTACGTCCTGCCCGAGATCGAAAACTCACCCGTCCGTTTCACGTTGCTCTACCAGCTCACGAATTTCTGGGGCGAGCAGGGGCTCGTGATCGACGCTGCCATCCAGGAGCAGATGGCGAACGATTTCGACTACATGGCCGACTCCTACTTCGGTCATCCCAACATGCTGAAGATCGGCAACAGGCCGGTCGTCTTTCTCTACGGCTCCCGACACCTTCAGGGTGATTTCTTGAATGCATTCGCAGCAGTACGTACCGCGATGACAGCTCGTGGCTTCGATCTATTCCTCATCGGAGACGAGTTCCGGTGGCAGGTGACGGAACCCGATCATTTTCAGATCCTGGATGCTGTGACTTCCTACGTCATGGGCACGTGGCGATACAGGCAGCAGTATCTCGCGCAATCCGAGTTCTTTGCAGATCTCTCGCGCTGGGCCGGAACGTGGGAAGAGACCGCGCACCCGCACGGCAAGTACGTGGTGCCCTCTGTCACCCCCGGGGTCAATTCACGACACACCGGTGGTAGCGTCGTCACGCCGAGACGAATTCACCCCGCACCTGACGCCATGACCACCCTCGAGGCTCAGATCCGGCTCATGCGCCCCTTCGTCGATCCCTACCTGAAGATGATCATGGTGACGTCGTGGAACGACTGGTCAAGCGACCGTCAGATCGAGCCGACGGTCGTGACACCGCCCACTGCCGTCGACATGAGTGCCACGGGTGACGAATACACGCTTGGCTACACTTACGAGGGATACGGTCTGAGATACCTCGAGACCATTCGGTCTCTACTCGCTCCCGAGTTGCTCGTGGGCGTGGATGACGAGCCGGTCGGCACACCCCGGAGTCTGTCACTACTGGCCAACTATCCGAATCCTTTTGACAGGGAGACAACCATACTGTTCGAGGTCCCGTCCCGGACGAGAATTGACCTGACGGTGCACGACGTTCTGGGCCGGACGGTTCGGGTACTGGAGCGTGGCATCGTCCCGGCGGGCCGACATTCGCGGCAACTCAGCGGTACGGGAATGGCGTCGGGCGTCTACTATTGTCGTCTGCGAACCAAACAACTGACGCAAATACGCCAGATCGTCGCCATCCCACGCTAGGGGCTCCATCGGAGGACCCGGCCGACGACGTGCCCGGGACCGACTGTGGACGCAAGGGTGAAACGAAGCCGTGGATCGCTGTTTTCGGGTCGAAGAACGCCAGTTTCTCGCGCGCAATTCGCCAGACGATCTGTTTTCGTATCATAGTTTTTGCGCAACGATACCACGCGAACACCTTCAGAATGGACACGACACGATCCGCTTTTGTCAGGTCGGCCGAGCCCGAACCCCACAAGGCCCGAAGGAAAGCCATCCTCAGCGAGCATCCCGAGGTACGGCAATTGATCGGCCGAAATCCGTACTCCTTTGTGATCATCGTGAGTATCGTCAGCTTTCAGATCACGATGGCATGGCTGCTGCATGATCAACCATGGTGGCTGATCATCGCGGCTGCATGGCTCGTCGGTGCTTTCGCGAATCACTCCCTGTTCGTTCTCCTCCATGAGTGTGCCCACAACTTGATCTTCAAGAAACAAACCTGGAACCTGTGGGCATCCATCCTTGCTACATTACCCGCAGGGTTTCCGTCGTCCATAGGATTTCGGAAATACCACCTGAAGCATCACGCCTTTCAGGGCGTCTACGATCTGGATGCTGATCTAGCGAACGAGTGGGAGGCGAGACTGATTGGCAAGTCCTCCGCGCGCAAGATCCTGTGGCTGCTGTTTTTTCCGCTCTTTCAGGGGCTTCGTCCGCCCCGGTTGAAAGAGATCAAGTTCAACGACAAGTGGACCTGGATAGAGGCCACTCTCACGTTTGGCTTCGACGCACTGATCGTTGTCCTGTGGGGTCCGTGGGCGCTCGTCTATCTACTGGCATCGCTTGTGTTCAGCATCGGTTTGCACCCACTCGGAGCCCGTTGGATTCAGGAGCACTACCTGGTGAAGCCACCGCAGGAAACCTACAGCTATTACGGTCCGCTGAATCTGATCGCGATGAACGTGGGATATCATAACGAGCACCACGACATTCCGTCGATCCCGTGGAACCGCCTGCCGAAACTTCGCGAAATGGCCCCGGAGTTCTACAATACACTGTACTACCACACGTCGTGGACGAAGCTCTGGATCAAGTTCATCTTCGACTCGAATCTCGATCTGCATTCGCGAGCGGTTCGAGAAAACCGCGCAGGCGTCCCGGTCTTGCAGGACCACTAGGATCCTGGATCTGAACCTGGACACGGCCACCGACCGAGTCGGGTCCAACGCAGTTCGTCAATCGACGCGCAAGAGTCGCGGCCTGCCGGACGTTGCCTACGGAGACTTCTTCTGTCGCTGGCGCTCTGCCTCCACGCGATCGGCTGTCCGAAGTCCTTCGGCCATATGTCTGATTTCGGATAGATCCTGAACCATTTCGCTCCAGCCGTACCAGAGTGCATAGTCGGGGTTCGCGTGGAACACACCCTGGAACGCACGCATCCGATGCTTCATGAACATGACGAAGAGTCGCTGCTCGACGGGAGTGGGTGCGTCATGAAATGTCAACAAGTCGGGAAACGCATAGGCATAATTCTCTGGCGCCTCGACGATCCCGTCTTCGTACAGTCCGACTACCTCGCGGATCGCCTCGGCCATCAGGTGATCGATGTCGCGAATGAAGTCGTCTCCTTTCTGCAATTCCGCGCGTGCAAAATTCTCGGAATGGCAATCGCCGCAGATGGCGATCATCTTGTCCCGTCCGGCCTGCCACTCCTCCTCATCGAGCCGGGCCAGTTTCGCCTGCTTCACGACCTCGAGACGTGCCGTAGGTTGCCCATCCGGGTCTAACACGCCCAGCGCCTGCAGGATGGTGACGCGATCAGCCGACCACTGCTCGTTCTCGGGCAGCGGCAAACGAACTGCCAGGAAGCCCCACGGAGTGATCACGCCGTGATCGCCGTCCGACATATGACACGTCTGGCAGGTTGGCGCGGATGCCCCCGGAGGAAGCGCCCCGGATTTCTTCAACTCGTGACGGACGCCGTGCTTTGACGACGAGTACATCTCCCACTGCGGATGATCAAATCCCATGTGGCACGTCTGACAGGCCTCGGGCTGCCGCGCTTCCTTCGCCGAGAACGTGTGCCGTGTGTGGCAGGCGTCACACGATGCATTGCCGAACCCCGATCCGTTCTCCTTCAGCTCCGCAATCTCCTCTTCCGTCTTGATACCGATCTTGTGGCAGCCTCCACACCCCTTCATACCGTCAGAAAGACCGGTCGGCTGCCAGTGAATCGTCGGCATCGCCTTCATCGCGGCCCACGCCAGTGCGTGCTTTCCCGCCTTGAACTGCTCGACGCGCTCCGGATGGCAGGTATCACAGGTTTCGGCCGTAGGGATTTCTGCTTCGTGTGCGTCATCAGCTGTGGAATGACCGTCACCGTGGCAGTCGTCACAAGTGACGTCCTCCTCGAAGTGCTTGCTGAGCTTCCAATCGCTGACCGCTCCGGGCGTCTCCTGTTCGTGACATGTCACACAATCCGATGATGCCGCCGGACTCGATCGATCGTCCGGGGCGTCGCCCGAAAACACGAAAAAGGATGCCGTAATTATGATCAACGGTAAGACGTGTGTTGCGAGCGATTTCATTGCCTGCTCTCCCAGTGTGCAAGACGAAGGTTGTTTCTGAATCTTAGCGAAGACGCCGAGACCGATCAAGCGGAAAGAGGGGGGAATTGCGTTGGTTCGCGAACTAAATTGAGCGCACATGTGAACACTGTCAAACAGAGTCGAACCCTGACATGTGGGCAACACTGAATCCCGATGGACATCGTCGTGTCGTGGTGACGAGAGACCTGCCCGGCGAACTGTGGAAATCCGTCCTCGTAGACGCCGGCTGCCGTATCGACGTATGGCGTTCGCCGGCGCGCCCCGCCCCTGATGACATCGCAGCCGCAATCGGTGATCGTTGCGATGCGGTGATCGGTCAGCTAACGGAGTCGTGGGACTCTGAACGTCTGCGTTTGCTCTCGGCGGCGGGAGCACGGGTGTACAGCAACTACGCCGTCGGTTTCGACAACGTGGACATCGAGGCGGCCACAAAACATGGAATTGCTGTTACGAACACTCCCGGGGTACTGACGCGGACCACGGCGGAGCTGGCGGTAGGCCTGACGCTGGCGGCTGCCCGCCGAATCGTCGAGGCTGACGCGGTTGTCCGCGCCGGTCGATTCGACGGTTGGGAACCGGACCTGATGCTCGGCACGCAGCTGTACGGCAAGACGCTTGGCATCGTCGGGGCTGGCCGTATTGGAACAGCCTACGCGCTCAGCATGGTCCGAGGTTTCGGTATGAACCTCATATACCACGGACCCCGTCGAAAAGTCCGCATTGAAGAACTTGTAGCAGCAGACGCCGCGTTGGAGCGGTCGGATGGCCGGCGCGAACCCTGGTGCAGGTACGTCCCAGAGCTTGACGACCTCTTGGCCGAGTCGGACGTGCTGAGTCTTCATCCACCGCTCACGAGTTCGACCTTTCACCTGCTGAATGCGTGTCGTCTCGATGCAATGAAGCGCGATGCCATTCTCGTCAACGTGAGCCGTGGGCCGGTGATTGACGAGGAGGCGCTGGTCGCCCACTGCCGTGCAAACCTCTCATTCCGCGCAGCGCTCGATGTATTCGAAGACGAGCCCGCGTTGAAGCCTGGTCTTGCAGATCTGCCCAACGTCGTCCTTGCACCTCACATTGGATCAGCGAGCACCTGGACGAGAGAGAGCATGTCGATCATTGCTGCACGCAACGTCGTCGGCGTTCTGGAAGGGTATCCCCTCCTGGATAGCGAGGACATTGAATCGATGCTGGCCCCGGACGCACCTGAAGCAACACCGAGCGTCCTCAATCCTGCCGCCCTTGCAGGGCGATGATCCGATCGAGGAGGTCGTCAATAACGTCTGCCGCGGGCGGCATGCATTCCACACGAACGCAGCAAGCACATTTCTGCCTCACCCGAACGCGAATCCGGACGGAACGGAGTGCCCGTACAGGAGCTGTGACGGGTGCCGGTACGTTCATCCTGGCAGTGTTACCGCTTTGGGTGGACGCTACTGGATCTTGACACTCTTCCGCTGACTATCCGAAGCTTTGGCGACGCGAACGATGAGTTCTCCGTTCTTGAACTCCGCCTTCACTTCCTCCGTCCGCGCAGCTTTCGGCAGCGAGATGTTCCGGTAGAAGCTTCCAAAGGATCGCTCCACCAGCATGAAGTCCTCGCCCTCGTCCCGTTTCACTTCGGATCGCTCGCCGCGTATCGTCAACTCGTGGTCTTCGACGTCAACCTTCACATCCGATTTGTTGATGCCCGGCAGATCGACACGCACGACGTACTCTTTATCGGTCTCCGACATGTCCATTCGCGGAGCCCACACCTTGGACGAAAGTTCGCTGTGCTCCCCGAACGAGGAGAACATATCTCCAAAGAGTCGATCCACTTCGCGTCGAAGATGGCGAATCGGCGTCATCGCGCGGCTTGCCAGTGCTTCTTTGTCTTCCATGGCCGTTCCCTCCGTGTTGAATGTTGCGGGCAGGTGGACCGAGTGAGCGGGTTCACCCGGTGTCGCCCGCCCGATTCACATTGCAGAAGACGCGGAACACCTGCTGACAGGCGCCCCGCCGGAAGGCCGTGGGAAGAAGTCACATTCGTGCTGTAGGATCCATCCTTCGGAGACGGGCGGGCGTCGCCGGAATCAGCGCCGAATCGACGAGACAGGCCTGTAAAGAAGCGTTGAACACGTGTTGCGCGCCGAACAACGCCCAGAGGGTCCGGTTGAACGGCGTGATCAACGGCCATCATCAGAAAGACCTTAGATACATGAGATTCGGATCCCTGGTTGTGCTGGCTATCGCGACCCTCTGCAATACCGACGCAGGATACGCCCAGCAACTCGACCCCTCGCGCATGCTAACCCACGTCCGCTACCTCGCTCAGGATGAACTGGCTGGTCGCGAGACGGGTGAACCGGGTGCGGACAGCGCGGCGGCCTACATCTCCGCCCAATTCGAAAGTTATGGTCTCGAGCCCCTGTTTGAAGACGGCGCCTCCTATCGACAGACGTTCAGTCTTGCCACAACGCTCGGCGTCGAGCCCGCCAGCCAGTTCCTGATGGAAGCTCCCGAAGGATCTGTCGTGCTGGAGCTGGGCGCCGAGTGGTACCCGTTTTCATTTTCGTCCGCAGGTGAGGTCACTGGACGAGCGGCGTCCGTCGGGCACGGAATGCAAGAGGCCGATTTTGAGGTGCTCAAATCACGTCGAGCGAACGTGGCGATTATCGACGGCTCGACACCGGATGACTGGAATCCTCACACTGGCGGCGACCCGTCTCTTTTGCGACGCGCTACACTCGCCCGCGAGGCCGGCGCGAAGGCAGCGTTGATTATTGTATCGGAGTTGAATAAGCCACAGATCGGCGACCTCCCCCGTGAACTGGGTATCCCAGTGGTACAGGTCGTAGGAAGTCCATCTACGACACCGTGGCTAACCAATCCCTTCGTGCGCGTAGGCCTCACGGCGAACGTTGCTCCGCTCGAGGCGACGGTGTACAACGTTGGTGGTCGCCTTCGGGGCACTAACTCCGATGGACGAACGATCGTGATCGGTGCACACTACGATCACCTCGGAATGGGCGGTCCAGGGTCGCTGGCTCCGGACGAGGAAACGCCGCACAACGGCGCCGACGACAACGCCTCCGGAACGTCACTTCTCCTCGAACTCGCGCGCTACTTCGCCATGAACGCCAACGACTTATCGGTCGATCTCGCTTTCGTCGCGTTCACGGGAGAGGAAATGGGACTGCTCGGCTCCAATCACTTCGTGTCGAATTCGCCACTGCCACTGGAGAAGATCGCCGCCATGCTGAACTTCGACATGGTGGGCCGACTGCGCGACGGAAAGCTCCAGATCTTCGGGACAGAGACCGCAACGGAATTCCCTGATATACTGGACGCTGCGTCCGAGGACAGCGACCTGAAAGTGAGCCGCGTCGGGGACGGTTACGGACCAAGTGACCAGACCTCGTTCTACGCCCGCCGGGTACCTGTGCTTCATTTCTTCAGCGGTACCCACTCGGAGTATCACCGCCCCGAAGATGACTGGGACCTCATCAACGTCGACGGCATGTCGGCCATCGGAGACTTCGCCATCGACATCGTTCGGCGCCTGGAAACCAGCCCCGGCATGTTGACCTACGTGGAGCAGCAGCGACCACAGTCGTCCGGTCGACGCGGCTACGGCCCATACCTCGGAACCATCCCGGATTTCAATCCCGTCGATGGAGGTGGACTCGCCATATCCGGAGTTCGCTCAGAAAGTCCGGCCGAGAAAGCCGGACTCACTGGAGGTGACGTCATCGTTCGTTTCGGTGGCAAAGACGTGATGAGCATCAACGACTATGCGGTAGCCCTGCGCGAGCACGTTCCCGGAGACTCGGTCGCGATTCAGGTGCGCCGGGACGGCAAGCTGATCGACATGACCGCGGTACTTGGAAAACGGGATTGACACCGCGACTGCCGTTAAGACCGATGCCTCTCCACCAGTCGCCGTGACGCCCCCGGCGATGTCCCGTCAACTTTCTTGTATCTTCCCCGACCCGTCGACCTGACAGGTCCTCCGCTAACATCGCTTACCGACTCTCGATCATGACGATCCTTCACGACCCAAGGGGGACGCGCCGGAATAGCACAATCGTGCACACCTCCTTCCGCGCTTTCTCCCTCGCGCTTGTCGCCGTCGCCCTCGCACTCACAGGTTGCCGGCCGACGCCAACGCCACCCAACATACTCTTCGTCTTTGCCGACGACCACGCCTCACACGCAGTGAGCGCCTACGGTTCGGTGATTAACGAAACACCGAATATCGATCGGATTGCCACAGAGGGCATGCTGTTCGAGAACGCGTTTGTGACCAACTCGATTTGCGGCCCGAGTCGCGCGACCATCCTCACCGGGCAGTTCGGGCACCTGAACGGAGTCCCGACAAATCGAGAAGAACTACACCCGACAAAGCTGACATTTCCGAAGCTACTTCGTGAAGCGGGGTACCAGACCGTGATGATGGGCAAGTGGCATTTGAAGAGCCGGCCCGAAGGCTTCGATCATTTTGAAGTGCTGCGCGGCCAGGGTCCATACTACAATCCCATATTGTACACCGAATCGGATACGGTTGCGTACACCGGGTACACCACGGACATCATTACGGACCGCGTCCTCGAGTGGCTCGCGGGTGGCCGCGATCGCAATAAGCCATTCATGCTGATGTATCAGCACAAGGCCCCTCACAGATGGTGGGATCCAGGCCCGGATCACCTGTCGATGTACGACGATCGCGAAATCCCGGAGCCCGCCGATCTGTTTGATGATTACGAGGGACGGACTTCAGCGGCGAAGACACAGGAGATGACGATCGCCCACCATCTGACCGATCGCGATCTCAAGTTCGAGGCGCCCTCCGATCTCACCGAAGAGCAACTGGAGACATGGAATGCAGCCTACGACCCGAAGAACGCCGCCTTTGAGGCGGCCGGACTGGAAGGCGACGAGCTGACCCGCTGGAAGTATCAGCGATACATCAAGGACTATCTGCGAGCCGTTGCCGCGATCGACGATAATCTTGGACGCGTGCTCGAGTATCTCGATCGCGAAGGCTTAGCCGACAACACCGTCGTCGTCTACACGTCGGATCAGGGATTCTATCTGGGAGATCACGGTTGGTACGACAAGAGATGGATGTATGAGGAATCTCTCCGCACGCCGATGCTCGTCAGATGGCCGGGCGCTGTCGCGGCGGGCAGCCGCAATCCAGACCTCGTCCAGAACCTTGACCTCGCCGAGACATTCCTGGATCTCGCGGGCGTGGATGCGCCCGATGCGATGCAGGGTGAAAGCCTCGTTCCGCTTCTCAAAGGCCAGACCCCGGCCGACTGGAGGGACGCGATCTACTACCAGTACTTCGAGTACCCGGGATGGCACATGGTGCGCCGGCACTACGGGGTTCGGACGCACGACTACAAGCTGATCCACTACTACGAGATCGACGAGTGGGAACTGTTCGACCTGAACAAGGACCCCGAAGAGATGCAGAGCGTGTACGACGACCCCGACTACGCTCCGGTTGTCGCCGAGTTGAGACAACGACTGACGGAGCTCAGGCAGCAGTACCTCGTGCCGGACGAAGACACCGTTCCGTACGTTCCGTTTCCGTAGCCTGGCGGTATCCGACTTCCGGGTTCGCCGCGGACTACTGGCCGGCGTCCACCTGACCCTCCTGCATCATCTCCATCGCCCGCTTCATTGGCGACTCCACCTGCTCGTAGCCGTCCGTTGGCGGATTGAACATGATCATGTCGATCGGCTGGGTCGTAAGGTCACCGATTTCGTTCATGATTGTGTACATCGCCCTTGGCGTCGTCGGATCCATCTGCGTCGGCTGAGTGGCACTATCCTCGAGCACGGCTTCCAGATTGAACGTCTGATCGGGAGGCACCTGAACCATGTGAATCGACGATCGCACGACCATGCCTTCAATATCACCCAGCTCCTTGAAAGCCTCTCCCATGGCATCGATCATGCCGGGCGCACTGCTCTTCATGGCCGTCGCGAACTCACCGATCGACTCCTGGTCGAACGCGGACATGAAGGCCTCCGCCATCTTCATTTCAAATGCGCGAATCGTGTTGTATCCGGCCAGCTCGGTCGTGTGCCACTGATCGAGGACGGTGTATGACTTGCCCTCGATCGTCACATTCTCGCCTGTTTCTTCGTCCACGCCGGCCATCTCATAGTCGCTCTCTACGACGGCCACCGTGCGCTTCGCCTGAACTCCGTTGATGCTCTGGGTGCCGTCGCGCCGGTCGACGGTGACTTTCATCTCCCGTACTTTCTGCTCGGCCTCCTCCACGCCCGGAGCCTCCATGCTTGGCATCCCGCGTTCCGTAAGTGCCTCCATGGGAGCAACAAACTCGTCCACTCCCATGACATAGTATGTCTTGGCCTCGTGATCGACGCTGATGATCCGCCTGCCCTCCGCATCCATGATCTGGGAGGATTTCTCGTCATCAGTGCGTTGATATGCGCCATGCGTGTAGATCGTCTCTCTCGTCGCACCGAAGCGGTTGAGCAGCGCGCCCGCCATACCTCCGCCGCCACCCAGCAGTTTGATTCTCGCCACATTAGTGTACGTGACGAAGGGTGCGTCCGGGTC
>JABDKH010000112.1 GCA_013002345.1 Rhodothermales bacterium | reverse complement strand
TTGATGGGATCGGAAATCATAATAGTTGACCATCCGTTGCTCAAGAGGGATCTGACGATTCTTCGGAGCCGGGACACTCCTCCGGGTTTATTTCGAAAGACACTTTCGGATGCCGCGGCGATAATGGCATATGAGTCGATGCGGCACCTCGCTGTACGAGAAGTCGAGATCGAGACGCCGCTGGAATCTACGAGGGGCTGTGTGATAGAGGAGGACGTGGTCGTCGTACCGATTCTGCGGGCCGGACTCGGAATGGTGGACGGGTTCGTCCGATACGTGCCCGAGGCGCGCATCGGTCATCTCGGTATGTATCGTGACGAGAAGACATTTCAGCCGGTCGACTACTATTCAAGTATCCCGGAAGGACTGAATTCGACGCATACGTTTGTTGTCGATCCCATGCTTGCGACCGGCGGTAGCGGCGTGGGAGCGATCACGCATCTGAAAGCCAAAGGCGGCACGCGATTCACGTTTGTGTGCCTGGTCGCGTCACCGGAAGGGGTCAGGACTCTGCTGGCTCAACATCCGGACGTGCGTATCCTTACTGCTGCGATGGATCGGGAGCTTGATGAGAACGCGTACATCCGACCGGGGCTTGGTGATGCCGGTGATCGCATTTTCGGAACACTTTGAACGGACCGCCCATGAAACGTATCGCCTTGTTCGCCATGCTCGTTGTTGCGACGGTCGGTCTGATGATCGTCGCCCCGGCGCTGGCGCAGGACCAGGCCACGAGTGCGATGGACGATACCCTGGGCATGGTGACCCAGGAATCGGCAGCGACGACTCAGCCGGCGCAGCACTCGGTTGAAACTGCGGACGATCGCGATCATTTTGGATGGATATCAATCCTGCCGCCACTCCTGGCCATTGCGATGGCGCTGGCATTCAAGCGCGTAATTCCGGCACTCTTCCTCGGAATCTGGGTCGGTGCATGGGCGGTCTACGGTTTTTCTGCACCCGGACTGCTGCAGGGTTTACTCGACGCATTCCAGGTGTTTGTCCTCAAGGCGCTCGCCAACGAGGACCATGCCTCGATCATCCTGTTCTCATTCATGATCGGAGGGATGGTCGGAATCGTCACACGCAACGGAGGTATGATCGGTGTCGTGAACAAGATCGCCGCATGGGCGACATCGGCTCGACGCGGGCAGCTGGCGACCGGAGTTCTGGGGCTGCTCGTCTTCTTCGATGACTATGCGAATACTCTTGTGGTCGGCAATACAATGAGGCCGGTCACTGATCGCCTGAAGATCTCTCGCGAAAAACTGGCGTACATCGTCGATTCCACTGCTGCTCCCGTCTCGTGCCTTGCTCTCGTGACGACGTGGATCGGGTACGAGGTTGGTTTGATTGGCACAGCCGTCGCGAGCATCGACGGACTGGACGTTTCCCCGTACGCTGTCTTTCTCGAGTCGATACCCTATAGCTTCTATCCACTCCTGGCGATTTTCTTTGTATTTGCCATCGTGTTGTCGCGCAACGATTTCGGTCCGATGCATGCTGCCGAATCGAGGGCCCGCAGCACGGGTCAGCTACTGCGTCCGGGTGCCTCGATAGATTCCGAGGCGACCAGCGGTGAGCACACCTCTCCGATCGAAGGCAAGCCGCAGCGGGCGCTCAACGCGGTCATCCCGGTAGTGGTGCTCGTTCTCGGGGTGGTCGTCGGTCTGTATGCGACCGGAGAAGGGGATACTATTCGGGATATCATCGGCACTGCGGATTCGTACAAGGCCCTCATGTGGGCGTCGCTGGTCAGCGTTCTCGTTGCGTATCTCCTGTCCGTCGGGCAGCGCATACTCACGGTTGCGCAGACGATCGAGGCGTGGTACGCCGGCCTGAAGTCCATGTTGTTCGCGATGATCATCCTCGTACTGGCATGGTCTCTCTCGGGAATCACAGAAGTCCTCGGTACGGCGGAGTATCTGGTGATGATACTGGGAGATGCGATTCCGGCCGGGCTGCTCCCTGCGATCGTGTTCATTCTTTCCGCAGCGACCGCATTTGCGACCGGATCCAGCTGGGGTACCATGGGCATCCTGATGCCACTCGTAATCCCCCTGACGTGGGCTGTCCTCGTGGTCAACGGGATGTCAGACCCGGCCCACTTCTACATCCTGTATTCGACGGTGTCGTGTGTACTCGCAGGCTCGGTCTGGGGCGATCATTGTTCACCTATTTCGGATACCACGATTCTCTCATCCATGGCGTCGGGGTGTGATCACATTGATCACGTTCGTACGCAGCTACCGTATGCCATGATGGTTGGAGTCGTGGCGATTCTGGTCGGGACAGTGCCCACAGGCTTCGGATTTCCATGGTGGGCTTCTCTTCTTATCGGTGCATCAATCCTGCTGCTCGCTCTTCGTGTCTTTGGAAAAGACCCGGATATTCTCTCGGAGGCGGAAGCAGCATTTCAAGAGGTATCATGATCGAATTCGATGTACGCCCATGGGGTAGATGGGAAGAATATCTCAACGAGCCCGGTTATCGCGTCAAGCGTATCGTCGTGAACCCGGGACAGCGGTTATCGCTGCAGAAGCACGCGCTCCGCTCCGAACACTGGGCGATTGTTCAGGGCGTTGGCAAATTCTCGCTGGACGGCAACGTGCGAGAGATCGGTCCGGGCGACGCGCTCCACATTCCACTAGGTGCTGTGCACCGTGTCCAGAACGACGGGGACGAGTTCCTCGTGATCATCGAAACGCAGATGGGCATTTGCGTTGAAGACGACATCGAGCGTCTCGAAGACGACTACGGTCGCGACTGATCACCCGATACGGATCGCCTTTCCTCTTCCTCCAGAATTCGGTTTGCTACTGCGCGAGCGAGTGCCGGCGCATTTCCCCACGCCCGATTGTTGGCGATCACGTTTAGGACCGCATCGTGGTTTTCTGCCTGGAAGGCGAGCGCGGTGGTGTCCAGAATCATCCGCTGTGCCTGTTCGCTGTTTGCGATTTCCGGTACAACGGCGTCGAATGGATGCGTCTTGCCATATGCCTTGGCGTACGGCATGTCCAGAGGCGTCAATAGACGCGCCACGGCGTTTCGATCTGCGGCTGTGAATCGTTCTCCACTCAGCTTCCATTGCGCTCGCAACGGCGGAAGCCAGGTCCAGTGGCTGAACACGAAGCCAAGTCCCATGTCCGCAAGCCAATCGAAGTAAGGGGGGTGTAGCAAATGGGACGAGCGAATCTCGAGATGCGACTGGACGAGTCGGGGAATGGATCGGAAGAAGCCGTCAAGCTCCCTTACGTTTTCATCCGGATTGGGTGAGTCGGACACACGCTGGTATTCCTGCTCGAAGATGACGCCCTGGATGCGATCCCCCAGTATTTCCAGTGCGGGATGCAGGAAGGTACGTTCGTACGCAGTCGCGTTCAGGAAATCGGGATTCCGCTGATACGTTGCTTTACCTCCAACTGATCTTCGAATGCGCCTCGCAAAACAGGCCTGAGGTGCCTTCAGGTAGAAGCGGGCATGTGCCGGGGCGCATTCCGCGTACCGTTCGAGGGCACCGTAGTTCGAGGTGGTTTTTCCGTCGGTGTCCAGAAGGGCTCGATAGAATGTAAAATCGATTTCAAGCACGTCGAAGTGCTCAAAGTAGTCCGCTGCCGAGTCCACGGGTACAGTCCGCTCCTCGTACGTCTTCTTGCCGAGCTTGCGCCGACGACTCGTGACGCGCGTGCTGTAGGATTCGGGGTAGATCTGGCCGATCCAGCCGGCGTACCGGTCACTTGCTGTTCCGAATCTCACATGCGGTTGAAAACCGCGGAACAGGAATGAGTCGGCTTGCGCCCTTCGCTGAGAGATAGAAAGAGGTTCCACAGAGCGATGGCAAGCTAGGCGGGAGGGTGCGGGCCCTCGACGGCGCCTTGCGATGTTGAAACGGGTGAGGTCTCAAGACGAATACTCGATTGCTTCCGTGCCCGGATCTCGGCTCGTACGCGATGCATGGTCAGGTAGCCTCCGAGCGCGATGAACACATAGTATCCGAGGATCCGCCAGACGAGTAGCGTCGGAGCCACCATGTACTTCGGCATGACCGGTGGTCCGAGGAAGATCGCGTACAGACCCTCAACACCGCCGGAACCACCAGGTGTCGGCAGAATGAGAGATCCGAGTGTCATCGCAGCTGTCCGCACAAGTGCAAGGAGGACATCCAGATCATCGTAGACACTCCAGATGATTAAGATCACCAGGAAATAGCGAATAGCCCATGCGGCCAGCGTCTGGAGTGATCCGTTGACGAAGAACCTGGCCGGTTGCGACCGAAGGAGTTTGGCGCGAGTCTGCATGGAGTACATCTCTGAAGCCACGCGATCCTGATACTTCCTCAGCCAGCGTATTCGGAAGATTTTGGTCAACCATTTCTCGAGCACTTGAGGTCGGAAGAAGGTGACGTATGCGAATATGGTAACCCAGCCCAGCAGTCCGACGAAATAGAGAAGGAATGTTGTCGTACCGATGGTACCGATCGCCGGCGGAAATACGGGCATGAAGAACGTGGCGATCACGAGCAGTGGCACGGTCGCCGCAAAAAAGAATTGGTCTAGCAACATGGCAAAGAACAGAAGCGCTGTTGCTTCGCCCACCTGCACTTTGCCGTCACGTGCGAGGAATACGGCGGCCAGTGGCCCGCCACCGATCGCAGATGGCGTTACGATGGAAAAGAAGTCCCAGGCAAGTTGACCTCGTACGGACGAACTGAAAGAAAGGTGGCCGCTCGATACATACTGAAGTCGCCAGCCACCTATGAGAATGCGGGCCACCACGGATATCGCCGCCAGGCCCATCAGCCAGGGATGAAAAGACTCCCAGATCAGTCGGATGGCCTCAGGCTCGTACGTAATAGCTCCCACGACGACCACGACTGCCAGGCTCAGAAGGACCGACAGGACGATATTCCGATAGCTGATGCGGAACGGTTGCGCTCCGCCCGCAGTCGCGACGACCGTATCCGTAAGTGCGTCTGGTTCGTTCATTCAGTGTCAGGCTCGGTCCATACGATTTCGATGTGTGATCACATGAGCGATCCTTCCGAGGCGGACCGACGCGCGTGTGCTAGCTGTTTGAATCTGATTGAATCACAGCGCGCTTCAATTTCCGAAACGTGTCCGCCATCGACTCTGGAACCACTCTGATATCGGCCACCAACGGCATGAAGTTGGTGTCGCCCGCCCAACGCGGAATCACATGTGTGTGAATGTGGCCGGGGATTCCTGCGCCTGCGGCCTTACCGATATTCATTCCCACGTTGTACCCGTCCGGTCGCAAGGCTGTGTCGAGCCACCGCATACATCGGTCGATAGAAGTGGCGAGTTCGACCTGTTCATCGACCGTGAGGTCGCAAAAGTTAGCAACCGGCCGATAAGGTACGATGAGCAAATGACCGTTGTTGTACGGGTACAAGTTCAGAACTACAAAAACGTGAGATCCCCTCCATATGACGAGATTCTCCTCGTCTTTGGAACGGTCGGACCCGATGCTCCGAAAAAGGTCCGCTCCGTACTCTTCGTCGTCGGCCCCAACGCGCTCGATATGTTGGGAGCGCCACGGACTCCACATCCTCTTCATGACTGTATCGACCTTGACTGTCTGCTATGGCTGGACTATATCGTTCTGCAGTCGAGGACTTGCGAAGACCCGGGCAGCTGCCGTGAATTTACGAATTGCTGATCTGCATACCCATTCCACATGGTCGGATGGCAAACATGCACCAGCCGAAGTGGTTCGGCTGGCCGTACGTGCCGGCGTTTCGATGCTGGCGCTGACCGACCACGATACGACTCGGGGAAACGCCGAAGCGGCCGAACGGTGCGAAGCGGAGGGAATCGATTTCGTTCCGGGGATCGAGATCAGTGCGCTTGACGGCGGTGAGGAGTACCACATCCTTGGCTATTTCGTTGATGGGTGCCCGGAACTCGACGACTATATCGAGGCCACCGAGTTCAGACGGGATCGACGTCTCGTCGAGATAGTGACCCTGCTGGCTGAATCGGGCGTAGCCGTCGATGTCGAGGGCGTTCGCCGTCGGGCCGGCGGAGTTGTGACACGCTCTCATATCGCCGAGTATATGGTCGCATCCGGTCACGTAGGCTCCGTACGAAGTGCCTTCGAGCGGTATCTCGGTCCGGGGTGTAGCGCCTACGTTCCGTCTGCAGCGATCTCGGTAGAGCACGCGATCGGCGTCATTCACGGCGCGGGCGGCTGCGCATCGCTGGCTCATCCTGGCGAGTGGCTTAATGAGCGCATCATCGAAGTGTTTGGTCAAATGGGTCTTGATGCGATCGAGACGGTGCACCCGTCACATGACGAGCGTCTGACCGACTACTATACGTCGCTGGCAGACCGGTTCGAACTCCTTGCCACGGGCGGTTCAGATTTTCATGCGGTTTCGGGTGGCGGGTCCAATTCACCCGGAGCGTATTACGTGAACGGTGAAAACGTCGATCAACTTCGGAGGCGCGCCCTTCAGATTCGATCAGGTTCGGGCCCGGCGCCTGAATCAAACGAATGACTGGCGCGTCTGAGGACCACTAATATTCGCACGACGAAATCATGCCGGAAATCGTACATGGGAAGCTGGACGCCGCCGATGCATCGTTCGCGATCGTCGTCTCGCGTTTTAACTCGTTCATTACCGAGAAATTGTTGAGCGGTGCGCTCGATGCATTCAGTCGTCACGGCGCAGACATGGATCGTGTGTCGGTGGCGTGGTGTCCCGGTGCGTTCGAGATTCCACTTGTTGCCCGAAGGCTGGCCGCATCGGGGGCGTATGATGCAGTGGTGTGTCTCGGCGCCGTGATTCGAGGAGCGACGTCGCACTACGACCTTGTGTGTGGTGCGGTGGCTCGAGGTGTCTCCACCGTCTCGATGGACACCGACGTGCCGGTGATTTTCGGGGTCGTTACTACCGACACGATCGAGCAGGCCATCGAGCGGGCAGGAACGAAGGCCGGTAACAAGGGTGTGGACGCGGCGACCGCAGCGATCGAGATGGTCAACCTGCTGCGGCAGATCTAAAAACTCTCTCTGGCGTTCTCCACGCTTATTGACGTAATCGATACGAACAAGATTACTGCCGTTCAGGACCGCTCGTTCACGAGCCGCGTCCGTCATCTCTCGTCATCCCATGCAGATTCCGTTCAAGCTGATCGTGCTAGTTGCGTGCGTGACCATTAGCCAGTCCGCACTCGGGCAGCTGGGTAGCTGGACCGCGCACACATCGATGCAGGATGTGACGGGAGTCGCTGTCGCAGCCGACCAGATCTGGGCATCGTCGGCAGGCGGAGTGTTCTACGTCGAACGGTCATCCGGCAGCATCGGCGCTCTGACAGCTGTTGATGGACTGCACGCCGTATCGGCCCGTACGATAACGATTGACCCCCCAAGGTCTTCCGTCTGGGTCGGGTACTCCGACGGTGTGCTGGACAGAATAGATACCGAGACCGGATCCATCGAGTCGTTTCTTGACATCGCCCGTGCGACTCGTTTCAGTCGAAGGGCGATCAATCGAATTGTGAGCCGCGGCGACTCACTCTTCGTGTGCACGGACTTCGGTGTAGTTGTGTTTGATCCAGAGATGGGTGAGGTGCGCGACGCGTATACGCGACTCGGATCGGTCCCCGCAGGCACCGGTGTCAATGACGTGGCGTTCGCGGCCGACGGTGACGGCGTTGAGTCGATCTGGGTTGCGACGGACGACGGACTCGCGATCGCGGCGCTGAATTCCGTGAATCTCCAGGATCCGTTGGCGTGGACAGTGGAGGCGCTGCCTGTTGCAGTGGTGCGGTCGATTGCGTACTTCGCCGGGCGGCTGTACGTGGGAACGGATGGCGGACTCTTTGTGCGGCAAGCGGAGGCGGTGTTTGCAAATCTCGGTGTGGATGCCGGCGCCATTCCGAGGCTCGAGTCCACAGATGGACTCCTGGTTGGATTCACGCAGTTTCAGGTTCTGGTGATCGACGAAAACGAAACGGTCTCACGCTTTCCTATAGCTGATGCGGCGTTCCCAAGCGATATCCAGCTGGTAGGCAATGAGCTTTGGGTGGGCACGTCCGGCACAGGCCTCGTGCGAGTTGACGTCCCTCCGCCGGGTACGCAGGACCCGCAGGCCATTAGAGTTGCATACCTGCCCGAGGGGCCCTTTTCGGCCATTTTTTCAGATCTGGCTGCATCGGTGGACGGCACGTTATGGGCCGGAGGTGTGGTGGGTGGTACCGGATTCCATCGGCTCAACGTCGATGGGACGTGGACCGACTATACCGGTGACTACTTTGACATCCTCGAAGGCAGGAGGAGTTTTACTAGCGTGGCTGCTGATGCAGTGGGGACGGGCTGGGCGGCATCGGAGGGGGGCGGACTTGCACATGTCCTGCCGGACGGAGCGGTAGAGATTTTCGACGAATCGAATTCGACCCTGCGGGCCGCGACGGGTTTCCCGGGATTCATCGTGGTTGGAGGAGTCGCTGTAGAGGCCGATGGAGGAGTGTGGGCCACCACGCGCGGATCCGCGACCCCACTCCATTATCGGGCGCCTGATGGGACATGGACCGGTCTGCCGCCCCTTGTCGGTGGAGGGCTCACAACGGGCGCAACGGCGTATGCCGACGTCTTCATCGATTCTTTCGGTCAGAAGTGGTTGATTCTGCGCGAGGAGTCATCCTTCGGGCTCGTCAAGGGACTGGCCGTTTTGGACACGGGTGCAGATCCAACCGATCCGTCTGACGACTCGTTTCGATTTTTCGGTACGAAGGGTGGAGGAGGCCAGGGTCTGCCCGGAAAGAGCGTTACGTCGATCGTGGAAGACAGAGATGGACTCGTCTGGATCGGAACTCAGGAAGGACTTGCTTACTTCGTCAACACCGGCGTCACCGCGCGAGACCCGTCAGCGGTCGCGATCTGGCCGCAGCGTGCGGATCGAAGCGAGGGCACATTTCTGTTCCTCGGCCTTCCGGTGAATGACCTGGCTGTCGACCCGGCCAATCGTCTCTGGATCGCTACGAATGACGGTGTCCGCGTCGTCCGGAGCGTCGAAGATGGATTTGAAGAGGTGTTTCGGCTGACGGCCGATTCATCTCCATTGTTGTCAGATGCCGTTCTGGCCATTGAAGTGGTGCCCGACGAGGGCCAGGTATATTTCGCGACGGATGCCGGCCTTGTGAGCGTCGGTATCGATGCCGTGAGCCCCTCGGCATCGGTTGATGATCTGTTTATCTATCCGAACCCGGTTCGGTTGGGCGAGTCTGCTAACTCCTTCGTAGTCGTCAGCGGCCTGGTCGACCGAACCGAGGTAAGCATCGTGTCAGCCATCGGCCAGGTGGTCGCGACGTTTACGACGCGAGGAGGCCAATCGCGCTGGGATCTTCGCGATGCGAGTGGCCAGCCGGTCCCGTCGGGGGTGTATCTGGTTGTGGCGGTGGCTGAAAACGGCGAGGGCACGGCCTATGGCAAGGTCGCAGTGATTAACTGATCCGGGTGCACCGAAAGTTCACTTCGAACGGGGATCCGAGAGATTCATTAACTTTATAAATGTGCTTGCACACGGTGACCGTAGCTCAGTCGGTTAGAGCGCCAGGTTGTGGCCCTGGAGGTCGGGGGTTCAATTCCCCTCGGTCACCCCTGGTCCGGCCGACGTAGAGTCGTGGCTCAACATCTGCTTGCCGCGTTCGTCTAGGGGTCTAGGACGCCGCCCTTTCACGGCGGTAACACGGGTTCAAATCCCGTACGCGGTACCAAGCCCCGGCAGCCCTCGCTGTCGGGGCTTTTTTGTGTCCTGCGAGGCTGTGAGGCCACTAAGTCGGTGTGGCAATACCCTTTAGGATCGATCCAGGTTGCCGATTATCGAAGTGACATGCCCTGACCAGTTCGTCCGTTTCCGCTGCCTCCCCTGCGCCACATCAGAGGGTGGGAGGCCGGTGTCGGCCGATTCGAGCGAACTACAACAAACCAGAGCCGGACCGATGCTAGATATCCAGAAGGAACTTGAGAAATTCAATCGACTCCTTGAGGAGGTTGATCAGGAGGAAGAGCGTCCACAGGATTCGGAGGCAAGCGGCGAAGAGGATGATATCCAGAACGATGCGCCAGTCATCAATACCGCGTCCAGCATAGAAGAGGATACTGGCCCGGACACAGAGGTTGAGCCCGCGCCGCGTGACCTGGAAGACCAGCATCCAGTGTACGCCTCGATGGCTGTCGACTTGCCGGTCTTTGATACGGAGCAGGATTCAGGAATCCCGGTGTCGATGGACGAGGAGCCCGCCGAATTCAGAATTGATGCAACCCCGACCGATTCTGTAGAGGACTCTCCGGCAGAAAGCTCGGACCTGGATCATAACACATTTCCGCTGGCGGCCGCGGACATGGAGCACCGCTGGACGGTGGTCGAACACGTGCAGCCAGATGAGCCTCATGCGGAGGAAATCGTCGCTGGGCCGACGGCGGAGGAGGAAGTCGCTGATGAGTCGCCCGTAGCAGCACCCATTGTGGAGTTCGTGCCGCCGACCATTGAGCAAGCTAACGAGCTGGCCGATTCGGAAGCTGTGAAGGATCTGGATGTCTTTCAGGACAGGGCGACTGTTTCAGATGACGAGGTCGTCGCCCAACTGCCACACAGCATTCCTCCACTCTCCAAACTTGTAGGATTCGATTCGATGATGACGGGGGCTAAATCAGCCCTGACCGGCACGCATCATCAGAAGTCGAAAGGGAAGCCAGCTGTAACCGTCACGCTGCCGTCTCCAGAAGAACTTGAGGCAGACGTCGAACGCGAGCGGAGTATTCGCGACAAGCTCGTGCCGCTACTCACGTATCGGTCCGGGATGTTTGAGGAGCGCCTTGGCACCTTCGTCGGCGTTGCTGCAGCATTTGTTGTCGCGATTGCCGGGCTTCTTTTCGTGCCGCGAATGTTCTCGGAAGACACTCAGGATCCCGCGGCTCTCGCGTCATCGCAGGCCGATTCCGATTCCGTGCACTTGCACGCATCGGCCGACCCCATGGGCACGACCGGCGAGGCCAGTCTCTCGGTGTCGACATTCCCGCCCGGGGCCCGGGTCTACCTTGATTCTGATCTAGTCGGCGTCACGCCGTTTCAGGGTATCACGGTCGCGCGAGGACTCCAGGCCGTCTCGATCAAGAAGTCAGACTTCGTGTCCGTCGACACCATGTTGGAACTCGGCGGTTCGCCCAGTCTGTACTTCGAACTGGAAGCGGATCCATCGACGCAGTTGGCCTATGAGATCGATGTGCCAGAGGGGTCATCCTCGTCCGTGGCCGCGGTTGAACCGGACGATCGGTCAACTACGAGAAATCGAAATACGGATAATATTGGCG
>JABDKH010000111.1 GCA_013002345.1 Rhodothermales bacterium | reverse complement strand
GGTTCTCGTAGGCGCGTCGACTGATCGCTGGTTTCGGCCGATCGCCTGACGACTCTCTCGGAATGCACATCCTCTCATGAGGGTGTGCATTTTCGTGTTTTTCGCCCATTTTCGTGCGTTGACTAACATTTTGAGGTCTGAATTCGCGGACGGAATTGTCGCAAATACCCCCTGTGAGGCCTGTTCTGGCTCGGCGGGCCGGGCGCGACCTTCGAGATTGAAACCACCGCCGCCCGCGCCGATTGAAATAAAATCGAGCGCATCACGCAAATTCTCAGAACGTGAACGTTCCATATTTAGTAGATTTCGAACCCTATTCCGGGACTGACCCGGGACCAACAAATACCAGTGGTACACACGGATGGACGTCACCCAAAAGAAACCCTACGTCAAGCCGGACTTTGTAGAGTACGGGCGTATTGAGGATATCACCAGCACCAAGACCTGGCACGCAACGAACGACTGGCTCGGCGCCGTCATTGATCACTTCCTGCCGGGTGACCACCCCACGATTATAGGCGACGGGAGAGACTCGTTCTCGTAATCTCGCTCGACGAAATAGGTGATTGCGGACTGAATTGCAGTCCGCGCTGGAATGCACGTCCTCTCGCGGGGGTGTGCATTTCTGTGTTTTGACTGATCGCGGATCCCTGAGGGCCGCAGTGCAGTCCTGGTCGTTCAGAGGAATCTCACACCGACCCGGCAAAACGGCCCCCTTTTTGTTATGCTTCGTCCGATGCAGCAACACGTTCATCAACGGCGGCGCACTTGAGCAAAAAGGAACCACTAAAGCGACGACTTCGGCTGGTCGGGAAGGCACTCGGACTCGTATGGCAATCGGCTCCGCGCTGGACCGTCTCGTGGGCGATTCTCCTCGTCGTCCAGGGCGCGCTACCCGCAGTCACCGTATACGTGTCGAAGCTCCTCATCGATACCATGGTTGCAGGTCTCGATGACGGCGGTGCGACATGGGAGCTCCTGAAACCTGTAGCCGTTCTTGCGGGCGTCATGGGAGCGCTTCTGCTAGCGACCCACATTCTTTCGTCTATCCTGCGGTGGGTCCGCGTAGCACTCTCCGAGACCTTTCGTGACTACCTGAGAGGCAGGCTCCACGAGAAGGCAGTCGAGTTGGATCTTGAATTCTACGAGACGTCTGCCTACCACGACCGGCTGTATCGCGTAATGGGTGACGTTGCGCAGCGACCCGTCACCATGCTGGAGAGCCTCGGCTCGCTGGTCCAGAGCACCGTTACGATTCTTGGACTGGCGGTTCTCATTGTGACGTACGCCTGGTGGCTGCCGCTCCTACTTTTCGTCGGTGCGCTTCCTGCCCTGGCCGTCGCAATGCGGTTCAGTCGCCGCCGGCATGCGTGGTGGATGCGAAGGACGCAGGACGAACGATGGACGCAATACTACGAGACCGTCCTCACGCATAGCTCCATCGCCGCAGAGGTCAGGCTGTTCGATCTCGGGACGCATTTCAAGACGCTCTATCAGGAGCTGCGCGCACGCTTGCGCGACGAGCGCGTCGACCTCGAGCGAAAACACGTGCTGGAGAATATCGCGGCCGGGCTGCTCGCTCTCTTCATCACAGCTGGCGTCATGATCTGGATCACGCTTCGAGCGTTTCGAGGCGCCGCTACGCTGGGCGACATCGCATTGTTCTACCAGGCGTTCAGCAGGGGTCAGAATCTGATGCGCTCTATTCTCCTCAGCGTGAACCAGGTTTACGACAGCAGTCTGTTTGTGTCGGAGCTGTTCGACTTCTTCGCGCTCAAACCGATGGCGTCACCGGAACGAACTCCGAGCCAGGTTCGCAAGGTTCCGGGCAGCGTTGAGTTCGAGAACGTGTCATTCGCGTATCCGGCTTCGAACGATCTTTCCCTGAACGACGTCAGCGTAACGTTCAAACGGAACCAGACGGTCGCAATCGTCGGCGAGAACGGTGCAGGCAAGAGCACACTGCTCAAGCTCTTGTGCAGATTCTATGACCCGAAGGAGGGGCGTGTCCTTGTCGACGGTACCCCGCTCTCCCAGATTCCGCTGGAGGATGCTCGCCGACTCCTTACCGTTCTGTTCCAGTTTCCGGTCCAATACCATGCGAGCGCCGCACAGAACATAGCCTACGGCGAGGTGTCCGGCGAAATCGACTCCGCCCGAATTCGAGAGGCCGCGCGTCTGGCCGGTATCGACGAAAAGATCGAGAGCCTTCCAGCCGGCTACGAAACCCTGCTCGGCAAGTGGTTCGTCGATGGCCAGGAGCTGAGCGGCGGTGAATGGCAGCGGCTCGCTATGGCTCGCGCGTACTATCGCGACGCTCCGATCATCGTTCTGGACGAGCCCACGAGCATGCTGGATTCCTGGGCAGAAGCAGACTGGTTCGAGCGGTTTCGATCGCTCGCGCAGGATCGTATCGGGATTGTAATCACACACCGATTCACGATCGCCCGCAGGGCCGACGTCATCCACGTCATGCAGGCCGGCCGGATCGTCGAGTCCGGCTCGCACCAGGATTTGTTATCGCTCGGCGGCCTCTATGCAGCCTCGTGGCAACAGCAGGTTGAGGGTTCGCCGGATCATACATAGAGTCCGTGTAGCCAGCTCCCGGCGAGATATGCCAAAGTCGCCGCGGCACCCCCGGTCAGCAACGTCTCCAGGCCCGAAACGAACTTCGGCTGATGCGTCTGCTGACCCTTCGCGACACCTACGCCGAAAAACGCAAGAGCGGTGATCAATGCGCTGAAGCCGAACGCACTCTCGGGCGCAACAAGGACGACCAGGAATGGCAGGAGTGGAAGTAGCCCGACTGATCCGAATGCGATAAAGGTTGTTACAGCGGCCCGCAACGGATTCGCACCTTCGATCTGCAGACCCCATTCTTCGCGGATCATCGTGTCGACCCACACCTTACGATCGTTCGTGATCACGCCGACTACCTCTTCCAGAATCGGACCCTCGAATCCTTTCGCCGCGAAAATCTGACGAATCTCCTCGCGCTCACCTTCCGGTATCTCGTCGATGTGGTGCTCTTCGGTTGAGCGGACTCTGTTCAGCAGGTCTTGCTCGCTCTTCGTTCCCTGGTAATTACTGACGGCCATGGAGAATCCGTCGGCGAGGAGGTTTGCCACGCCAAGAACCGCGGCCACAACGTTCGGGAAACCGGCGCCGACGGCGCCCGCCACAACGGCAAACGTCGTCACGCATCCATCGATGGCTCCGAGAACGGCATCGCCAAGATAGCTGTGACGATATGCGTCCGACAATCGAGTACGAATGGCTTCGGGATGATGCTCGTCGTGAGTAGCGCTATGCAGAACCGACATGGCAATCAGGATTTGAAGGGAGATGATTCGTGGTACGTGAAGGGTGGCTTTGCTACCTTCTCGGTCTCGAATTGTGCGAGCCGCAGCCCGGCGTGCCTGCAACACGTATGTACTCTGAAGATAAGGTCGGATGGTTGACACTGGCTGTGTTCAGGCCGGGCGCCCGGAGTTCGGGTAGCGCGGTCGCGAGACATTTCATGCACCGATGCGGTCATAAGGCCGCCGCAAAGAACGGACTTATCGTTGTCCACGATTCCTGACATTTTCTTTGACCGTGCGGGGCGAACACCCGACGCACTTGCGCACGCGGTAAACACGAACTCGGATGGTGGCTTCACGTGGTCGAACTCGTCCTGGAAGGATTACGCGGATGCAGTTCGCCATGTGGCAGCCTCGCTCATCGCAGCAGGACTTCACCCGGGGGACCGGGTAGCGATTCTGGCATCGAATCGGCCGGAGTGGATTCATACGGATATGGCCGCCATGACAATCGGCGCCGTTCCGCTCGGCATCTACGCGACAGCGTCTCCGGAGCAGATGGAGTACCTGCTTCACCATTCCAGGGCTCGGCTTCTGGTAATTGAGACCGAGGAGCAGTACCAGAGAATCGCTGCTCACATCGAAAATCTGCCGGAGCTCGGGAGTATCGTCCTGATGCCGGGAAGCGAACCGCAGTCGACGGCCATTACGTCCTGGGATGAATTTCTGGATCGCGGTCGCGCGGTGCCGGCCGGCGATGTCGATCGACGACGTAGCGAGCTTCAGAGCGAGGATCTTGGATCGCTGGTGTACACGTCCGGCACCACGGGGCCGCCCAAGGCGGTCATGCTCTCGCATGGCAACCTCGTCGAGACCGCGCACATGGGGGCGCAGGCTATTGAAAGCCAGGACGGCGACCGAGCCCTCTCGTATCTGCCGCTGGCGCATGTGGCAGAGCGCGGTGTCAGTCTTCTGGGCCCGATCACGGCGGGATACGCTGTCTATTTTTGCAGCGACCTGGAAAATCTCCCACGGTACATGCGCAACGTGCGTCCCACGATATTTGTGGGTGTGCCTCGGCTCTGGGAAAAGATGTATGAGGTGATTCGATCGGGCCTCAACGACGCCCGGGGCCTCCGCCCGCGTCTCGCTCGATGGGCGCTCTCTGCAGAGGCTGTGGGGAACGGCAAGAGATCCGGCCTCCGCGGACTGGTCGCGAACTCGATCATCGCACCGTCCCTTCGGAAGAAGCTGGGGCTTGACAAAGCCCACACCGTCATCAGTGGATCGGCACCGATTTCTGCGGATCTCCTGATGTTTTTTGCCGGCATCGGGATCGAGATCCGGGAGATCTACGGGCTGAGCGAGTGCGGTGGACCGGCGGCTTTTTCGAGGCCCGGGCGCGTGCAATATGGCTATGTGGGAGAAGCCTTCGACGGTGTCGAACTGCGTGTCGCCGCCGACGGCGAAATCCTCATCCGTGGACCCAACGTGTTCCCGGGGTATCTGGACGATCCGGTATCGACCCGGGCTGCGCTCAAAGGCGGCTGGTTGTATTCGGGAGATCTGGGAGAGATCGACGAGTCAGGATCGCTTCGGATCACAGGTCGCAAGAAGGAAATGATAATTACGGCCGGGGGTAAGAACATTGCGCCGCGGCATCTCGAGAGTCTGCTGTCCGATCATACGCTGGTTCACGACGTCATGGTCATTGGTGATGGAAAGAAGTTTCTGACGGCTCTGTTCACGCTTAGCAAGAGTGGGATGGAGGTACTGACGTGGGACATGGATTCGGCGTGGAATTCGGCCGAGGCCCTCGAGGCCGCCGTGCGGGTGATCAAGGAGCATGTTGACGAAGTAAACGGGCAACTGGCACGTGCCGAGCAGATCAAGCGGTTCAGTATTTTGCCTGCGCCCTTTACGGAGGCCACCGGCGAACTGACCCCGACCCGCAAGATGCGTCGGTCCTACGTGTGCCAGAAATACAGCCATGTGATCGACGGCCTGTACTCGGAAAAGGTCGGTCGCCATACGAGTTATGTGTCGTATGATGCATGCGTCGACTAGCCAGACACGACGAGGTGTGAGGAATGATTGATGGTACGATCTGGATGCGGACCATGGGGCCCGAAGAGATCAATGCGTTCGCAGGCGAGTCGCTGGTCGGGCATCTGGATATCCGCTGTACCGAAGTGGGCGAAGAGTCCGTGACGGCGACCATGCCGGTGGATGAGCGCACGCGCCAGCCGTACGGCTTGCTGCACGGGGGTGCATCCGTTGCGCTCGCGGAGACACTCGCAAGCATCGCCGGGACGCTCGCTGTTCGGGAAGACCAGATGGTCGTCGGCGTCGAGATCAACGCCAACCATGTTCGCCAGGCGCGCTCGGGTATCGTTACCGGTCGGGCCCAGCCCGTTCATCTCGGGGGACGCATCCAGGTGTGGCATGTCGAAATCACTGACGACTCGGAGTCACTCGTGTGCATCAGCCGCGTGACGCTGGCCGTCCTTGACAGGCGCGACGAGAGAGAGTAGGAGGTCACGCATTGGCAGAGCACGAGAACAAGGCGCCGGGTGTGGATCGGCAGATGCAGATCTACATGAGCCGTCTGCAGGGGCAATCGGGAGCATTCCCGGTTTCGTATGCCGAGTTGCGGCAGGCTGCCCGGCAGAAGCTGACTGACGACGCATTCGGTTATCTGATCGGCGGGGCTGCGGACGGACAGGCGGTCGAGCAGAACGAGGCGGCGTTCGATACCTGGAACATCGTACCGCGTGTGCTCGGCGACGTCAACTCTTGTCGGCTTGGATCCAATCTTTTGGGACTGAGGATCAAGTCACCGATTCTGTTGGCACCCATAGGAGTACAGAATATTCTTCATTCAGAAGGTGAATTAGCCTCGAGCAAGGCAGCGGCGTCTCTGGCGATGCCGTTTGTGCTCAGCACAGTGTCTTCCTTTTCGATCGAGGCGGTCG
>JABDKH010000110.1 GCA_013002345.1 Rhodothermales bacterium | reverse complement strand
CAATGCTACCCGCGCCGGGAGGTTGCCGCTCAAGACCGGCACCGCGGATGAAGAACGGCTCCCCTCCACGGTAGACCCGGTACACGCCATCCTCCTGTCTGAGTTCGACCTTGATCGGGCCGCTTTCTGAATCGATTTGCCGATCACAACCGGTGAGTGCCAGCACTCCCAGGATGAGAAAGCCGATCGGGACGGTCGTGCGCATGTCATTCATTGGAGTTACCGATACTGCCGTTCTTGTTTCTTCAGGGATAGGCTGGCCGCACTTGCTCAGGACGGGTTCTTCACGAGAATGCTTTCGAGTTCTTCAAGTGACCGGCCCTTCGTCTCGGGAAGCACAAGCATGATGAAGACGAGTCCGACCGCCGCGAACAACCCGTAGATCAAAAAGGTCATGGCGCTTCCGAAGTTCGCCAGTTCCCACGGGAAGACGAGTTGCACGATGAAACTGACCGCCGAGTTGATAAGGCCGACAAATGAAATGGCAAGTCCTCGAATTCGATTCGGGAACAGCTCCGAGAACAACACCCACATCACCGGCCCGATCGACACGGCGAAGGATGCCACAAATCCGAGAATGCCAATCAACACAAGGATCGACTTCATGGTGATGGCGGCCGTGATGAGCTGCGATTCGTACTGCGTGGCCTGATCCTCGCCGAGGACTTCCGTGATGGCATTCTTGAACGCAACGTCGCTGTCGAACGTGGTGCCCTGTATTGCTTCGAGTGACTGGACGTTGACTTCGGCCGGCAGATCGGCTATCGACTCGGGCGTCAGCGTGTACGTGGCCGAGTAGAACCCGAAGGCCAGCACGAACATGGAGATCGTAATCCCGGTGAGTCCGACCGCGAGGAGCGGCTTTCTGCCGAGCCTGTCCACGAATGCAATCGCCACCAGTGTGAACACGAGGTTGATGACGCCGACGAGGATAGCCTGCGCGAACGATGCGTCCGTTCCGATTCCTGACTGCTCAAAGATCATCGGAGCGTAGAAGAACACCGAGTTGATGCCTGTGATCTGCTGAATAACCGCGACGACGACCCCGATCGTGATCACCAGTCGCATGGCGGGCATGAACAGCTCAGAGATCGCAGCCTTCTGTTTCCCCGAGTCACGAACGAGACTGGCCTTTACATCCTGAATCTCCTGACGCGCCTCCTGTTCGCCGCTGGCGCGCGTCATGATTGAGAGCGCTGCGGCGTCCTGGCCTTTCATCACGAGCCAGCGCGGGCTCTCGGGCACGGAAAACAGACTGAAGAAATACAGAATGGCGGGCAGTGTTTCGAGTCCGAGCATCCAGCGCCAGTTGTACGGACCGAACATCAGGGCCTGCGCCCAGCCGGCATCCGATTGTCCAAACTTCAGGATGAGATAGTTCGTGAAGAACGCGGCGGAGATACCTACGACGATATTGAGCTGGTTGAACGACACCATGCGTCCGCGCATCGCCGGCGGGGCGATCTCGGCGATGTACATCGGTGCGATAATGAGGGAGGCGCCGACTCCGAATCCGCCGATCATCCTCGCGACAACGAGAAACGAGAAGGATGGGGCGAGCGCAGATGCAATCGCAGAGATTGCGTAAAGCACAGCCGCCAGCGACAGGACTTTCTTGCGGCCCATCACGTCGCTAAGTGGGCCGGAGACCATCATGGCGAGGGTTGCGGTCAGCGTCAGGGAGCTCACAGCCCAGCCCAGTTGGAGCTTGCTCAGGTTGAACTGCGGTTCAATGAACTTTACGACCCCGGAAATGACCGAGGCGTCGAATCCCATAAGGAAGCCGCCCAGTGCGACGATGAGTGCCACTCGAATTACGTATCGGTGGTTCGGCATGATGGATACCAGCTGGTTCGGCTAATGGATTAGAGAGCGACCGTCGAGAGTCGGGGCGGAGCGCTTGATCGTCGAACGACGACGTCCACGGCCAGCACCTCCTCTGCATCGTTTTCGCGGCCTCCGATACGGTCGACAATAGTCTGTATGGCGAGTTCGCCCATTTCGCGGACAGGAACGTGCGCCGTCGTCAACGCCGGCGTGATGAATCGAGAGCTGGGAACGTCGTCAAACCCGGTGACGGACATCTGCTCGGGCACGGAGACACCGGCCTGGTCCAGCCCGCGGAGAACACCGACGGCGCACTGATCGTTGGGCGCCATGATGGCCGTTGGCAGCGGAGACATGCTGAGGATTTCCGGAACGAGGTCGTATCCCGCTTCGACCGTATAATCACCCGCTAGCTCGAACTCGGGGCGCGCTGCGATGCCGTGGTCGGCAAGGGCACTGCGGTAGCCATCGAGCCGGGCGCTTGAATCAGCTGCCCGCGGGGGACCTTTGATGAACGCGATGTCTCTGTGGCCCAGTCCCAGAAGATGAGATGCAACGGCGTGCATGCCGCCGTGATTGTCGAAGTCTATGAGATCGTTCCCTTTTGCCGGGTGCAGGCTGTTCACAAAAACGATCCGGGTGGATTCTCCAACAAGAGATGTGACTTCGGTAGCCGGCATTTCAGGCGCCCACACAATCAGCCCGTCGACGCGTCGGTGGAGATTGATGACAGCTGTCTGCAAATCTGCATCGCTGCGATGAGAAATGGAGATCAGCAGAAAGTAGTCGTTGTCGGATGCGGTCTGGTCAACGCCCGAAAGGAAGTCGGAAAAGAACTCGCCCGTAGCGAAAGGAACGACGACCCCAAGCATACCTGTCTTGCGAAGCAGCAGGCTTCGCGCCGCGGGATTCGGGAAATAGCCAAGGTCGCGGGCCGCCTTCTGGACTCGTAGACGTTTGTCTTCATTTACCGGACACGAGTTGTTCAAAACGCGTGACACGGTAGATATGGAAACGCCCGCGAGGCGTGCTACGTCCTTGATGCTACTCATCGATGCCGCGGTTTGCCTTCCGCGGAAGAGGACATGCGTCGGGATCCGGCGGGAGGGGAGCTACACGGTCGTGAAAACCTTTTCACAAAGCTAATCATCCCCGACTAAGGGGGCAAGGGAACACGGCGCGGGGGCCAAAAGCACCTGACGCCGGCTCGAGACTGCCGTCCACGGCCCATGGCTGCCGTACATCGTCGTGTCGCTGGGGCACTAAATTTGCTGGAAACAAGTTCGATACCGGAGCGGATCTCCCTGTCCCGCACGCCAATCCATCCAGAGGGTATGAAGATGCAGAAAAGGGACCTGTTGTCGTGTGTCGGGCCGCGCCCGGCCGCCGTTGCCGCTGTCGTTTTATGGTGCGGACTGATCAGTATCGTGGACGTGAAAGCCCAGGACAGGCCGCCGGATGTCGAGGGCGTCGTGACCCTCACGAATTGGCCGGAGCAACGGCGTGTGGATGCCGCGCCCCTGGACTATGACAAATTCCGCCTGCTGCCATTTATAGACGTCCTGGTCGTCCGCTACCGGTTTATGGAAGTCGCCGACAAGGCTACCATGGAGATCGCGTTGGAATGGCAGATCGGAGAACGCGGAGTGCTCAACGGCCGAAAGGTGAAACGCTCGCAGCTCCCTGATCGCGTAATTGCTGAGTCGATTGATCTCCTTGCAAAAGTGGTCGTTGACGAGCAGGTGGTCGGCGAGTTCTTTCTGCCGCTGGACACGCTTCGCCTTGGTCCTTCGCCTTCCGTTGCGCGTGTAGAGATACGAGATGTTGAATGGGATTCGGTCTTCTCGGACGTCAGCGGGGAGAGAGCACGAGAACTATTCAGAACCGGGTTTCAACTCGAAGATCTTCGGATACTAAGAGTCGTCTTCGACACAGAAGCTCCGTCGCGTGTAGAACGTGAGTTGCG
>JABDKH010000109.1 GCA_013002345.1 Rhodothermales bacterium | reverse complement strand
ATTCGTTCGCAGCGTAGACGGTCCGGTCGAGATGCGTGACGCAACCGGTCGAGCATACCATCAGCCATTCCTCGGCGGATTCAACGTCCCTCGTCCGCAGCTGGTAGACATCGACGTGGACGGTGATCTCGACCTCTTCATCCAGGAGGATCAGGGCCGCGTGATGTTCTTCGAGAACACGGGGCGCGAAGGAGACGGGAAGTACAAGTTTCGCTCGGAGCAGTTCGGAGGCATCGACGTCGGAGAGTGGTACCGGTTTGCGGATCTCGATCTTGACGGTGACTACGACCTGTTGTCGGAGCAGCCGTACAGCTACGTCCGGTATCTGCGGAATGAAGGGGGCGACGGCGGCCCTCGATTCGTGGAGGTGGCAGATAGTCTGACCGACATCCGGGGCGAAGCCATCTTTTCGGATCGTCAGAATATTCCCAACGTGACGGACATCGATTGCGACGGAAAGCCGGACCTGTTCGTGGGCCGTCTGGACGGGACGATCTCACGCTACGAGTGGTCGGATAATGACGTGAGAGGCGCGCCCCGATTCCGATTCATGGAGGATCGATTCCAGGGCATCGAGATCATCGGGCAGTTTATGGGATCGCGGCACGGGGCGAACACGCTGTTCTTTGCGGATCTCGATGACGACGGGGATCAGGACCTGCTGTGGGGCGACTACTTCGAGCCGGGGTTGCTGTTCATCGAGAATACCGGCACGTGCCAGCGGCTTGCATTGGGAAGCCAGCCGATGCCGTTTCCGCCGAACGATCCGATCAAAACGAGCGGTTACAATGCCCCGGCGCCGGGCGATCTGGACGCAGACGGCGATCTGGATCTTCTGATCGGAGTGCTGGGCGGCGCCTTCAACGCGAATACGACGACGGCGGACAATCTGTATCTGTTGGAGCAGGAGTCACCCGGCCGATTTACACTGAGCACGCGGCGATTTCTGTACACGGTAGACGTCGGGGCGGAGAGCATTCCGGTCGTGGCAGATATCGATGGTGACGGGGATGCCGAATTAATGCTGTCGAACCAGATCGAGCCGAACGACAGCAAGACGTCTGCCATCTATGTGTTCGATGTAGTACGGGATGGACGTGACCCGGTTGGCGACGGGCTCGTGTGGCAGATGGCCGACACGCTGATGTTCAAGCCGGCATACCACTATGCGCCGGCGCTCGGTGATCTGGACGGAGACGGCGATCTGGACATGGTGCTGGGAACGTGGCGCGATGAACTGGCCTGGTACCGGAATGACGTGCAAGACGGCGCGTACTCGTTTGTGGTTGTTGATTCCGTTGCGGCGAAGCTTACGCGCGGAAGCAATGCGGTCCCGGCGCTGGTCGACATCGACGCGGATGGCGATCTGGATCTGTTTGTCGGGGAGACGTCAGGTACGTTGAACTACTATCGGAACGAGGGGTCGGCGGCTGATCCGGACTTCGTCCTTGTGAGCGACGAGTACGGAGGGATTGACGTGGGGAGAAGGTGTTTCCCGGTGTTTGAAGATCTCGACGCCGATGGCGACTACGACATGGTGCTCGGGCGTGCGGCAGGAGGGGTGCTTGTTTACCGCAACGATGGGTCGGTGACCGGGCCGGAGTTTGTGCCGGTTGAAGCGGAATCTGCATCGGGTTTCATTGCGGATGTGCTCGCGCTGCCATTGCCGGCGTATTCGGCGCCGGTGTTTGTCGACCTGGATGGAGATGGAGACCGGGATGTTTTGACCGGCGGCCAGGGCGGCGGGCTGATGTACTGGGAGCTGCGATAGGGCGACCAATACGTCATCCCGGGTCTGCCCCGGGATCCATGCGATGCCGAGGCAACCGCAATTGCACTGTCTCATATTGCCGCGCTACCATCGGGAGCTGCAATGACGACTCCTTCTGGCGATGTGCTGCATTGAGGCAGGCTTCCCACAGAGATTCTTCGACGGGCTCAGAATGACGTTCGGGCATCCTGTCATTACAGCCCGTCCTTGCGCTCTGCCCCCGCGCTCTGCACCCGAGTAGGCGGGGGTAGGCGGGGGAAGGCGAGGATCACGCCGAGCCTGTCGAGGTCTGTGCTGCATTGAGGCAGGCCCCCCCACAGGGATTCTTCGACAAGCTCAGAATGACATTTCCCACCCCTCATTCGGGAGCGCGATGACCTCATTCATTCACTAATTCCGGGTTATAGGCCCGGGCATCCCTGTCGATTACTTGACCGCCACCGCCACAGAAGCGGACTTCATGGCAGTGATTGAACCGGAATATAAATAAGTACTTACGGTAGTATTTGATGAAGAGAGTTTTACTATGTCTGCTGGTCGTTGGCGTGATCTCCGGTATCGGAAATGAGCGTGTCTCCGCCCAGGTAAGTCTGAGTTTTACGGACTTTTCCTACGTGTCCGGCCCGGCTCTCCAGGCGGGAGCCATTTACCGGTTCACGAGCGTAACGACCGGTGTTGACGCTCTCGTCGAGATCAAGGCACTTACTGGCGGCGCCGTCCTGGTGCAGCTCGATGACCCGAACACCAGCACCGCCCAGTTCCAGCCCACATTGAACGGCGCGCCCGATCAGAACCCGCAGGCCGACTTCTCGATCTCGCTCATCGACGCCGTATCATCATCGCCCGTGGCCGTGACCGGTCTCATGGTTGGCGCGGTGGACGTTGACGGATCAGCCGGGCAGCAGGAGTATGTGATCATGTCCGGTGTCCAGTCGTACACGGTGGAAGGACTGGCCGCCACATCACCGCAGGGCCCGTCGGAATTGACTATCTCAGCGGACCCGCTCGGCACCCGTGTTCTCGGGTCGGTGACGACCTACAACGGTATCGATCCAACCATCACGCAGGTGATCGCTGTGGCCGATGTGGGATCCGCATCGAGATTTGATTTCAGCATTGGCCAGACGGGCACCTCAGCTACGGCCGGTGATCGCCTCTTCTCGTGGGAGTTTCGTGTCAACCAGATCGTCTTCGACGACCCGACGACCACGAATCTTACCGCACTGATCGGATCAGCGCTGGCCGTTGGAATCATCACGGACAACGGCAACGGCAGCTACAACATTCCAATGACGTTTCTGCTCGAAGGTTTTGGAGATGTGCCCCTTCTAGATGTGCAGGTCGTTGACAATCTTGCAGCGTCATTTGGCACCTACGTCTCCTCGGGACCCCTGACGGCCGGGCAGTATACCGTGGATGACCCCGCGATCGGAACGCTGACGGGTGGCGCCGTGCTGTCGACGGCAAACAGCGGGTTCGATGGGTCAACAGATCAGAATCTGATCACTTTGACCACCGGAGACAGATTGCCTGTGGGCGCGACAGCGGAGATTACGTTCAATGTGACGTGGTACCCTCCAATTGGCGTGACGAGCACGACCAACCAGGGAACCGGTCGGGGTGATTTTTCGGAAGATGGAACCTCGGACGGAAGCACGACCGACACGTCGCACTCCGGCAGCGATCCGGATCCCGAGAGCGACGGCCCCGCGGATAACGCCACTGCAACGGGCATCGATGTGTCGGGCCTTCCCGTCGAAATGTCCTCACTGGAAGTGATACGTGACGGACGTGACGTTTCGATTCGCTGGTCAACATATTCCGAGACAGGCAACGCTGGATTCGATGTTGAGCATCGAGCTACGGCAAAAGGCGCCTTTGTCACGGCTGGATTCGTAAACGGTGCAGGCTACTCGACGGACGAGAATCGATACGAGTACCGCGTCAACGACCTGGCGGCAGGTACGCATCAGTTTCGACTGCGGCAGGTCGACTACGACGGGACCTTTGCGTACAGCGAACTGATCGAAGTAGACATCGAGCTCGCAGAGCGCTTTGAGCTGGGCCGCGCGTATCCGAATCCGTTCAATCCGACGACGTCCATCCAGTTCGCACTCAGAGAGGCCGGTACGGTTGAGCTGGCGGTCTACGATGTGACGGGGAAGCTGGTGCGTACGCTCGCGGAAGGCTTCCAGTCGGCCGGAACGTACGATGTGCGGTTCGAGGCCGGCGATCTGCCGAGCGGACTTTACGTGTATCGGCTTGTTACGGAGGCCGGTACAGCTTCGGCGCCAGTGGTGCTGCTGAAATAAAAAAGCACAGCGAAGACGGCGACGCGACGCAATATTACGGGGGTAGGGAGCCGGTGGCCGATGGGTCGCCGGCTCTTTTGTTGTAGAGCGGGACTGCCGCCCCTCAGTCACTCCGCGGATGCCGCATCGCAAGCTCACCGTCATCACGAATAGCCGACATTGAGAGCCCGCGTCCACACGAGGAGGCTGCACGCAATCGTCGCCCCGAGCTCGTCGAGGGGTCTTTGCTCTGTTGAGACAGACAGCCAACGCAGATTCTTCGACAAGCTCCGAACGACCTAAGTACAGGACTCACGTTTCGTAAGGGATTCCCCGCACACCATTACGCCACTTCCCTGCGAATATGTATGTTCGTGGGTCCGATACTCGGTCCGACTTGTTTGACCAGCAACGGGAAGCGCGACGTCGCGCCCCCGATAACATAGATGCCCACCACTATTATGCGGAACCGCGATATGTCGCGCATGACGACAGACAGCGGGGTTCTCGCGGTCGTTCTGTTCGTTTCAGCTCTCGTCGTACCATCGGTCTGGTCCCAGACTGTCGCAATATCCGGTTACGTCAAAGCGGAGAACATCTACGATACGCGTCAGGTGGCGCAGGTGCGGGAGGGTCAGTTTCATCTGTATCCCCTACCCGATACCGAGGCGTCGCGAACCGACAATCTGACCTACGCTTCGTTCCAGTCGCGTATCCGGGTAACGGGCTCGGGGACTGAGGCACTCGGTGCCGATCTGACCGGCGTCGTCGAGGCTGATTTCTTCGGCACGGCCAACGACTACCTCGGACAGTTCCGCCTGCGACATGCGTACGTCCAGCTCGACTGGGGCGGCGAGAAACTGCTGTTCGGGCAGTACTGGTCGCCGCTCTTCACCGCTGCAGTGTTTCCGCAAACGGTGGCCTTCAACACGGGTGCACCGTTCCAACCGTTCGCACGATTTGGTCAGATTCGGTTTACGATTGAGCGCGGCGGCGTGCGACTCATCACGGCTCTCTCGCAACAGCGTGACGCCTTCAGTGATATCGGGGGCAACAAGTTGCAGCAGCAGGCAGCCATTCCTGCCGGGCACGCCCACGTGCAGGTTTTCGGGGCGAGCCGACTCGTCGGCGGCGGCGTGTACGTGAAGTCGATCCGTCCGACGTTGACGTCCGAACGGTTCACGGCGGCTGCAGTCCAGGGATACGCAATGATCGAGAGCGCGCCGTTCACGGTGCGGGCGAAGGCGACCTACGGCGCGGATCTGACGGATCACCTGATGACCGGTGGCTTCATAACTGTGGAAGACGGATCCTTCGAATCGCTTCGTGTGGGGTCGGCATGGCTGGACGTCTCATGGAGTGCAGGTGGGCCGGTCGCGCTGGGCGTGTTCGGTGGCTTTCTCACCAATATGGGTGCGGGTCCGAGTGTTACCGTTCTGTTGCAAGACACGGACGGCGACGGGATCGGCGATGTTGAGACGAAGGCGACACGAGCCGACAATCTGGATCGGCTGTGGCGTGTCGCGCCGCGCGCAACCTACTCGACTGGTCGGCTGCGCTTTGCGCTGGAAGGCGAAGTGACCTCGGCTCTTTTCGCGAGCGATCGAGACAACAACTACGCTCCGGTCGCGCTGGATTCGGATGAGGCCGTCACCAATGTCCGCGGGCACCTGGCCGTGTACTATTTCTTCTAGCGGTGATGGCGTCTATGTCGTTCCGGCCCTCGCATTCCCGGGCATTTTCTCGCATGTTGGGGATCAGCCCCGCCCCGCGGGGCCAGGTTACTCACGTGTCATTGCCGCGGCGGCGGTAATCCATGTGTCCGTGAATTGACCTCGACCCGGATGGATCCCCGATCGAGTCGGGGATGACGACGGTGCCTCCCCCCGTCACTGCGGCGCTCGCAATGACGTTCTTCACAATGTCGTGGCAGCCCCTACAAGCTGCAACGTTTGCCTCTGCCGTCAACATGGTCTAACCTTCAGGATTCACATCCGGAAACCCAGGTCCTGAGATCATGACGTATCGAATCACAGCCCTTCTGGTCGGAATACTGACCATCCTGCCTTCCGCCGCCTTCGCACAGGAAGCTGGAGAGTCTCAATCAACAGATACACTATTCTCTGGCCTCGAACTGCGCGGCATCGGACCCGCCTTGATGGCCGGTCGGATCGCCGACATCGCGATCAATCCGCAAGACGAGCGACAGTGGTACGTAGCCGTGGGGTCGGGTGGTGTGTGGAAGACCGACAACAACGGCCTGACGTGGGATCCGATTTTTGACGACCAGGCGTCGTATTCGATCGGATGCGTCACCATCGATCCGTCGAACCCTTCGACGATCTGGGTGGGCACGGGCGAGAACGTGGGTGGTCGGCACGTGGGGTATGGCGATGGCGTCTACCGCAGCCGCGACGCTGGCAAGACCTGGGAAAACGTCGGGCTGAAGGACTCCGAGCACATTTCGAAGATCATCGTGCACCCGGACAACCCGGACGTCGTGTGGGTTGCGGTCCAGGGTCCCCTGTGGGCGAAGGGCGGCGACCGCGGCCTGTACATGACGACCGACGGAGGGAAAAACTGGTTCAAGACGCTCGGGGACGACGAATGGACGGGCGTCACCGACATCCTGATCGACCCGAGACATCCGAATCGTCTCTACGCCGCAACGTGGCAGCGGCATCGCAACGTCGCTGCATATATGGGCGGCGGCCCCGGGACCGCCATCTACCGATCGGAGGACGGTGGCGCGACCTGGGAGAAACTCTCCAGCGGACTACCAGAATCCAACATGGGGAAGATCGGACTGGCTATCTCGCCACAACAACCCGACATCATCTACGCCGCCATCGAACTCGAACGACGGACAGGCGGCGTGTACCGCTCCGCCGATCGCGGATCGTCGTGGACGAAAATGTCCGACGCCGTGGCCGGTGGGACGGGTCCGCATTATTACCAGGAGCTGTACGCCTCGCCGCATGCATTTGACCGAATCTATCTGGCCGATGTTCGCCTGCAGATTTCGGAAGATGGCGGCAAGATCTTTCGACGAAACCCCGAGACGCGCAAGCACGTCGACAATCATGCCGTTGCATTTCGTGCCGATGATCCTAACTATTTGCTTGTCGGATGTGACGGCGGGCTTTACGAGAGTTTTGATCTCGGCGAGACGTGGCGATTCATCCCGAATCTTCCGGTGACACAGTTCTACAAGGTGGCCATCGACGACGCGATGCCGTTCTACAATGTGTACGGCGGAACGCAGGACAACAACACGCAGGGTGGCCCGTCGCGCACGTCCTACCGCGTGGGAATCGACAACGACGACTGGTGGATCACGCTCGGCGGCGACGGTCATCAGCCGGCGACCGAGCCGGGGAATCCCGACATCATCTACTCGGAGTCGCAGCAGGGACATCTGTACCGCGTTGACGTGACGACCGGCGAGTCGTTGCGCATTCAGCCGCAGCCTGAAGCAGGCGAGCCGTTCGAGCGCTTCAACTGGGATTCGCCGATACTTGTCAGCCCGCATTCGCCGAGCCGGCTCTACTTCGCTTCGCAACGTGTGTGGCGGTCCGACAATCGCGGCGACTCATGGACGGCCATCTCGGATGACCTGACGCGAAATCAGGTGCGCCTGTCTCTCCCGATCATGGGGAGCACACAGGGGTGGGACGAGCCGTGGGATGTGTACGCGATGTCGACGTACAACTCCATCACGTCGATCGCGGAGTCACCGCTACAGGCAGGCCTGATCTATGTGGGGACGGATGACGGACAGTTTGCCGTGACAGAGGACGGCGGCGCGAACTGGCGCAAGATGGAGGTGGGGCGCATGCCCGGTGTGCCCGCCACGGCGTTCGTGAACGACGTCAAGGCGGATCTGCACAACACTGATGTGGTGTACGTCGCGCTCGACAACCACAAGTTCGGGGACCTCGAGCCGTATCTGTTGAAGAGCAGTGATCGCGGTCGTAGCTGGACTTCCATCCGCGGCGATCTGCCCGACCGGACGCTCGTGTGGCGGTTGGTGCAGGATCATGTCAAGCCGGGCTTGCTGTTTGCCGGGACGGAGTTCGGCGTGTACACGACGCTCGACGGCGGTAGGAATTGGCACAAGCTCACGGGTGGAGTGCCGACGATCTCGTTTCGCGATCTGGCGATTCACCGGCGCGAGGACGATCTGGTCGGAGCGACGTTCGGTCGTGGATTCTACATACTGGACGACTACTCGGCACTGCGGCACGTTTCTGACGATCAGCTTGCGCAGGAGGCAACGCTTTTCCCCGTGCGTCGCGCGTGGTGGTATATCCCGCGCGGCGGTAAGTCGATTCAGGGTGCCGATCATTATCTCGCTCCCAACCCGCCGTTCGGTGCGGTCTTTACGTATTACATCAAAGAGTCGCTGAAGACGCTGAAGCAGGAGCGGCAGTCCGCGGAGGAGGCTCTCAAAGAGGCAAAGAGACCGGTCGCGTTTCCGGGATGGGATGCCGTTGAGGCGGAGCGGCGTCAGGACGAGCCGGGATTCTGGTTGACGGTGCGTGGGGCCTCCGGCGACGTGGTGCGGCGAATCCGTGCGGAGAACAAGAAGGGATTCAACCGGACGGCGTGGGACCTCAAGGTACCGCCGACCGATGCGATCCGTGAGAGTGGAGATCCGGAACGTGGTAACTATGCGGCGATGGTGGCTCCGGGCGAATACTCGGTCTCGTTATCGAAGGAAATCGACGGAGTGGTGACGGCGCTGGCAGGTCCGGTGACGTTCCAGGTGGAGCGGATGTACGAGGGTGCGTTGCCGTCGGCAGATCCGCAGGTGACGGCGGCATACTGGCGGGAGGTTGAGGCTTTCAATCGCTCGACATCGGCGGCCCGGGTCGTGTTGCGGAAGGCCGTGGATCGGGTGGAGCTGCTGAAGAAGGCGCTCATCCGGACGCAGGCCGTGCCCGGCGACCTCGAGGCCGCGCTGCATAAGCTTGAGGAGTCGTTGCTGGCTGTGGATCAGCAGCTGTCCGGCAACTGGGCGAAGGAGGAGTTTGGGGAGAAGCAGGACGAACCGACGCTTGCCAACCGGCAGTCGTTTGCGTGGTCGGGTTCGCGCTCGACGTATGGGCCGACGCCCGCGCAGCGGCGAAGCTTCGAGATAGCGGTCGAGCAGTTTGGCCGGATGCGGCCCGAGCTGCAGCGACTTGTGGAGACGGAGATGCCTCGGATCGAGCGGGCGATGCAGGCGGCCGGGGCGCCGTGGATCGAGGGGCAGCCGCTGCCGGAGTAGAAGGAACGTCATCCCGAATGAAGTGAGGGATCTGTGGATGGGGGTTGGCTCGAGTGCTAGCCGTCAACCATAGACCCCTCGACGGGCTCGCGGTGACGGAGAATAGGGCCTGGGCCTCGACGGAGGGAGTCGCCGCTGAGAGCGAGCGATAGCGAGCGCGTCAATCTTGGGCGTTTCGGATTGTTTCTTAGGCGCAGGGCGCCTTCCTCGCTTACGCAAGGACGGGCCCTCGCATTCGCAGGGACGGCCATCGCAGTGACGAGGTGTGGGGGGCCTGCGGACCGCCGGTGATGACGGCCTGTTTCGGATGCGGCGTCCGCGGGGTGTCTCTGCGAGCGAGCGCGGCAATCTTGGGCGTTTCGGATTGCTTCTTCGGCGCAGGGCGCCTTCCTCGCTTATGCAAGGACGGGCCCTCGCATGCGCAAGGACGGCCATCGCAAAGACGAAGGTGGGGGT
>JABDKH010000108.1 GCA_013002345.1 Rhodothermales bacterium | reverse complement strand
TCCATAATGAATGCAAACCGTGGTGACGAGTCCTTTCCCATCAGATCGCTGATCGTGTTCTCCGTGATAAGCCGATCCTCCTCCGCAATCTTGACCTGCAGGAGCCGGCGTTTGTCCGGGTGAAGTGTCGTGTCTTTCAATGTCGCCGGCATCATTTCGCCCAGCCCCTTGAATCGCTGTATCTCGACTTTCACATCCTTCCTCTTCTTCCGAAGTCGCGCAATGATCTCTTCCTTGTCCGATTCATCGAGCGCCCAGAACGTCTCCTTTCCTACATCCAGACGGTACAGCGGGGGCTGCGCAATAAAAACAAACCCATCGTCAATCAATGGACGCATGTACCGGTAAAGAAACGTCAGGAGAAGTGTCGAAATGTGGTGGCCATCGGAGTCTGCATCCATCAGCAACACGACCTTGTGATAGCGCAACCGCGAGAGGTTCAGGCTATCCCCCACGCCGCAGCCGAGCGCCTCCACAATGTTCGAGAGCTCCTTGTTAGCCTGCACCTTGCTCAGGGACGCCTGCTGTGCGTTCAGCACTTTGCCGCGCAACGGAAGAATGGCCTGAAACTTCCTGTCCCGCCCCTGCTTGGCGGACCCGCCGGCCGAGTCACCCTCCACGATAAACAACTCGCTTTCGGACGGATTGGTCGAGGAGCAATCGGCCAGTTTTCCCGGAAGATTCAACCGGTGGCTTATGCTGGACTTTCGCCGCACCGCGCGTGCCGCGGCCCGACTGGCCATTCGCGCTCTGGCCGCCTGGATCACACGCGTCGCAATGGCCTCGCCCGTCGAGGGATGAGCGTTCAGATACTGTTCAAGGTTCAGGCGCAGGCTGCCGACGACCAGCGACCGGGCCTCGGGGTTGTTCAACTTCTCCTTCGTCTGTCCCTGGAATTGCGGCTCGACCATGTACAGGTTGATGATCGCAACCAGTCCCTCGCGTATATCGTCGGCCGTGATGTCGACGCCTTTCGGCATCAGTCCGTGCGTGTCCATGTACGACCGCACCGCACTTCTGACAGCGTCTTTCAGCCCTTGCTCGTGCGTGCCGCCGTCCACCGTTGGAATTCCGTTGACAAACGATATGATGACCTCCCTTGGAGCCTCCGTCCACTGAAGTGTGAGTTCAAGCCGTGCACCGTTCTCCAGCCTACCCTCCTTTACCAGGAACGGCTCCGCGTGCGACGAGCGGAGCCCACGGTCCGCGAGTACCTTCGTCAGATACTCCGCAATTCCGCCCTCATGATGAAACTCATACTTCGCCTTGTTCTTCTCGTCACGGAACGCGATGCGCAGACTGCTGTTGAGGTAGGTCTTGACGTCGAGTTGCTCTCTAATGAGATCTGCGTCAAACTCTACCGCGTCGAAAATCTTCTCATCGGGCCGAAAGAAAATGCTTGTTCCCGTGCCACGCGACTTACCGTTTACGACCTTTAGCTTGGTCGTCGGTTTGCCCCGCTTGTATCGCTGCTCATAGGTCTTGCCATCACGCTTCACCGTCGCCCGCAGCTCGGCTGATAGCGCGTTCACAACGGAACTACCCACGCCATGCAGTCCACCGGACGTGATGTAGCTCGTATTGTCAAACTTTCCGCCCGAATGCAGCGTCGTCATGATCACCTGCAGCGTCGGAATCTTTTTTTTCGGATGGATGTCGACGGGGATGCCTCGGCCGTTGTCGGTCACTGTGATGCTCTTCCCATCTGCATGTAGAATCACATCTATGGTCGTGGCAAAGCCGTTCGTTGCCTCATCGACGGCATTGTCAACAATCTCCCACAACAGATGGTGAAGCCCCGGCTTGCCTGTACCTCCGATGTACATGCCCGGACGTTTCCGAACCGGCTCCAGACCTTCAAGGACCTGGATGTCTTTGCCGGTGTATGTCTTTGCCAAAACCTCCGCCATGGGATCTGCGCGCCGCGATTCTACGTGCTATTGTTTGTTCTTGCCGTTCAGCCTTACTTCGATGGGCTCGTGCAAAACACGACTGATCCCACCTCGTTTGATGATGGATCGACCTTTGTTGCCGCGATTCGCGACACTGAATTTTGTTGTTCTCACTACCTCGCGGCGACCGCGCGACGTCTCGACCTCAAGGCCCTGCCGCGCCGCACTGGCCAGCCGATATCCGACCACGTGATCCCCCTTCGAAAGCCGCATCGCGATCACGCCCTTAGCCGCCGTCTTGACCGTCGAAATCTGATTCACAGGAAAAATCAGCACATTTCCGTTGCGCGAGGCCAGGCACACGTTTTCGTCTCCGCCGGAGATTTCAGCACCGACCACAACGTCACGCTTGGCAAGCCGCATGAACAGACGGCCGTTCTTTGTTGACGGCTCGCTGTAAGAGTCAACTGGAATCCGCACAGATAGTCCTGCAGACGATACTGCCACGATGTGTGGTCCGGTCGTGTCGCCATCCGGATCATCGTCCTCAAACAACTCGGGTTCCGCGTCGGGCTCGATGGACACGTCGGGCAGTACACGCTCGTCGAGCGACACGACGCCAACAACCTGTTCTTTGTCCCTGAATTCGAACAACTTCTGGATGGGCGCTCCGTGACCGGTTGTGCTGGGCAGTTGGTCGATGCGCGTCGTGTACGCGCGACCGAAACTTGTGAGAATGCAGACCGCCGCCCGCGTCGAACCGGGAAGGACCCAGCCAATTTCGTCGCCTTCCCGGACCCGTATACTTTCCAGATCGGTGTACGAGCGCTGTCGCTTCACCCACCCGTCTCGCGTCACGATCACTGCATAGTCCTCATCGACGATATAGTCTTCTTCCGAGTACTCATGCTGGTCGTCGGGCCCGCCGATTGTTGTCTTTCGCGCAGTCTCGAATTCCTTCTTGATCGCCTTCAGCTCTTTCTTCACCAGGCGCCATCGCGCATCCTCATCTCCCAGCAGCTTGCGGATGTCTGCGGCAAGCTTCTCCTTATCTTTGAGTTCATCGCGAATCGCACCGATTTCCATCCTGGAAAGCTTGTACAGCTTGATCTCGAGGACGGCTTCCGCCTGCACATCGTCAAGCTGGAATCGATGCATAAGTCGCTGCGCAGCATCCGCCTTGTTCTCGGCTGATCGGATAAGTCGGATCGCTTCGTCAAGGGCGTCGAAAACCTTCTCGAAGCCTTGCAGAATGTGAATTCGCTTTTCAAGCTGCGACAGTTCGAATTCGAGTCGCCGTGTAACCACGTCCAGCCGAAACGCCAGAAACTCTTGCAGAACAGTCCGCAGGTTCACCCTGGAGGGCGTGCATACGTCAGTGCCTGCATTCGGGAGGAGGCACGTCATGTTCACATGGAAACGGGTCTGCAGCGATGTCCTCTTGAACAGATAGGCCATGGCGGCGTCGGGATTGGCACCTCTCTTCAGCTCGAGAACAATGCGCACTTCATCCGTCGACTCGTCACGAATATCTACGATCTGTGGGACACTGCCCTTGAGGATTCGCTCGGCGATGGATTCGATCAGGCTGGCCTTTGTGTTTCCGTAGGGCACCGAGTGAATGATGATTCGGGTCTTACCCTCCATCTTGTACTCGCCCCGGATCTCTATCGGACCCTCCCCGCTTTCATAGACCCTAACCAGCGATTCGCGGTCATTCAGTATCCGCCCACCGGTCGGAAAATCGGGGCCGGAAATATATTTGTCGACGAGGGTGCTGATGCGCGCCTCCGGCTTTCCGATCAGGTGGATCGCCGCGGCGACGACTTCTCCCAGATTATGAGGCGGGATGTTGGTCGCCATTCCGACCGCGATGCCCGTTGCTCCATTCACGAGCAGATTCGGGAACTGCGCCGGCAGGACAACCGGCTCGTTGAGCGTGCCGTCGAAACTCGGCCGAAAGTTTACTGTCTGCCGCCGGATCTCGTCCAGCAGTCGCATCGCGAGGGGTCGAAGCTTCGCCTCGGTGTATCGCATTGCAGCGGCGCGGTCACCGTCAAGCGAGCCAAAGTTACCCTGGCCGTCAACAAGGGGTGCCCGCAGCGAGAAATCCTGTGCCATCCGAACCATGGCGTCGTAGATCGCGGTGTCGCCGTGCGGGTGGTACTTGCCCATCACCTCACCCACGACGGTCGCGCTCTTGCGATGCCGCCCATCCGGGTAGAGCCGCAGGTTGGCGAACATCGCGTAGAGAATTCGCCGCTGGACAGGCTTCAGGCCATCGCGAATATCGGGCAGAGCCCGACTCGTAATAACGGATAATGCGTAGTTGAGGTACCGTTCTCTCGCTGTTTCGTGCAGCGGAATGACGTCTACGACGGGCATGGGTGGTGGGGCAATAACGGCGCTAACAACGGACTCAGAAAGTTAACACTTGCCACTCGAATTAGTTCAAGCCCGGCGATCTCAAAAAGAGAGACCAAAGGTGGTCACCGCGACACAAGGTTACGCACGATCGGCGACCGTGAAGTAGTCCTGCCGCTCGGTCGGGTGGAGCATCAGTATCTCCGCCCGAGTCAGGATGACGAGGGTTCGTGAAGCAGTCTTTCTCGAGATATTGGCTACCCTTGCAAACTGTTCGACGGTGATCCGGCCGTAGGTCTCCAGATACCGCATCAGGGTGTGCTCCTTCTCTCCAAACTCGAATAGCACGTCATCGCGAGATTTGTCACGCATGAGCTTCTCGGCCTCGCGGCTGGCACCGACGCTCTTGTCCTGTACGCGCACGTAGGCCTTCGGGCGCATCGACGGGTGGCCAGGACGGACGAGGTAGTGAGGCTTCTGATCACTCGATCTGACCCACACGACAATCACGTCGCGCCGACGAGAGATCTCGACATGCTCGAGTCGAACAGGAACGGC
>JABDKH010000107.1 GCA_013002345.1 Rhodothermales bacterium | reverse complement strand
TTCTCCACGCCCGATCTACTGGAGATCGGGGGGCATCCGTTTCCGACGCTTCGCTACAAACCCGTCAGAGAGGAAGCAATCGACTACTACAGTCGTGTGGCCTTTGCAGAAGGTGTAGATCTGGCGCTTTACGAAGAGGTTCGAGACATCCACGGCCGGGTCGGGGATTTCACCGTAGAAACATCTCGAAATCGATACCAGGTCCGGTTCATAGTTGTCGCGACTGGATTCTTCGATAAGCCAAAACTTCTCGAGGTGCCGGGAGAGGACCTGCCGAAAGTCTCGCATTTCTACAAGGAGCCCTTTGCGTATTCCGCGCAGGACGTTCTGATCGTCGGGGCCAAGAACTCGGCGGCCCGGGCCGCTCTCGATTGCTACCGACACGGGGCGAATGTCACACTGGCCGTGCGGGGTCCGGAAATCTCTCCGTCTGTGAAGTACTGGATCAAACCCGATCTCGAGAATCGGATTTCCGAAGGTTCGATCACGGCGTACTTCGACACGGAAGTCGTCCGCATCGATTCTGACACGGTCACGCTGCGCGAGTCAGGAACTGAAATCGTGATCAAGAACGATTGGGTACTCGCCATGACAGGATACGTACCCGACTATCGATTGCTCGACCAACTCCAGATAGGCTCACGCGAAGACGAGTCGCTGACGCCGATGTACGATTCGGATTCCTTCGAAACCGACCGCCCCGGTATCTACATCGCGGGCACCGTGTGCGGTGGACTGAATACGAGTCGGTGGTTCATAGAGAACGGTCGAGACCACGCGCGGCACATTGCGCGACACATCGACGAGCGCCGCCGCGCGGTGACATCGGAATAAGCGTCGACGGTAGTGCTCTACTCTGTGGCGGTCAGCACCTGCCTGGCGAGAGTACTGGATGGGTCTATTTCCAGAGCTCGCATGGCGATTGCCCGCGCGCGACCGGTATTGTCAGAGCGAAAATAGGCGAGGGCCAGATTGGCGAGACCGTCGACGAACGTGGAATCTGCGGCCACCGCACGATCGAGCAGTTCAACGGCCTCTTCCAGACGACCCTGATTCAGCCGGTAGGCGCCCAGGTTACCGAGCGCGTTCCGGTCTCCCGGTGCCACGTTGACCGCCCGCACGAAGAGCACTTCGGCCGCAGCATCGTTTCCGTCCATCGCATTGAGCGCGGCCAGATTGCCCATCGCATCCGTGTAGAGGGGATCAAGCCGCAGCGTCTCTCTGAAGGTGGCCGCGGCCGCCTCCAGGTCTCCCGTGGCAAGCTGCAGGGTGCCGAGGTTGTGCCATGCGACGGTGAGCCACGGGTTTTCATCGATGGCCAGTTTGTACTGCGCTTCCGCATCCGCGAATCTCTCCTGTGCCTGCAGAAACCGTCCGTAGTTCACGCGGATGTCTGTTGATGCCGGTTGGACCGTAAGCGCCCGACGATACAGGCGGCCAATGGTGATCGCGGACCGGCCGGCAGACTCGTAGACCTGAGCCAACGCGTTCAAACGCTCAGGATCGTTCGGGGCCCGGCGCACCGCCGTCTCGAGAAACGGAATGGCTGCCTCCGCATCTCCCAGCGCATGACTCCCCAGCCCAGCGAGGAAATGCGCTTCGCCCCGGGTCGTGTCCGTTTCGAGTATGGCCGTCAGTGCCTCGGTGCCTTTACGGATCAGATCGCTGCGCCCCGTCTGCCGGCCGTAAATAACGAGCGCCATGTTCTCGTAGACCGATCCGTCCGCGGACTCTCGATCCCGATCGAAGTACGGCCGAAGCTCGATCGCCGGGTCACCTGTCTGTGTCTCGGGACGTTGGTCCGGCCGCACCACGCGGATCTTGTGATCCGTGAAACTTGCGTGGGGCGCATCCTCGGCTTCGACCTTCGGCATATGGCAATCGATACAGTTCGAGTTCGCCTCGTGACTGGACGCAACATCAACATTCGATAGCTGCGAACGCAGGGCTTCAATGGCATGACATCCGATGCACGATTCATTGAAGTAGTCCGGACCAAGATCGCGGAAGCCCGCGTGCGGGTCGTGGCAGGTCGTGCATTCGAGGGGCGCGGATGTCCCGGATGTTGCCAGGAAGCACACACTCTGCCGCATGCGGTCGGCATGCGATATGACATCTATTTGTTCGTCGGACCCGTCCTTCTGCAAAGCGAACAGCGAGACGTGAGATGCCAGGGAATGTGAAGGGCGAAACCCGAATGGTTCTTCTCCGTCCCGCAGCATTGATACGGTCGTGTGCAGATGGCATTGCTGGCACACATCCAGACGCAGATCGATCGTAAGGTGAGCCGGATTTACGATACTGTCATCGATTTCGGATGCCGGCTCGGGCACTTCAAGCCGCTCTTCAACATGCAACGCACCGGGTCCGTGACAGCGCTCGCATCCGATTCCATTTGGGACCCGGGCATACTTACCCTCGACGAAGGGCACGGCCTCCGGGTAGCTATTATGGCACGCCATGCAGCGGTCCGGCACCAGGCGAGAGAACCGGTGATTAACCACGCTATAGCCGGGACTGAAGTCCCATCGTCGCTTCTGCGTATACCACGTCAGCGGCAGTTGATGTAGACGTCCGTTGTTATCTGTCAGGTAGGTGCGCGCGGCATTGCCACTTCCAACTACGTAGTCCATGCGACGACGAAGAACGTTCTCGCGACTGCCATCAGGTCCGATCCGGTATTCCTCCTGATAGAGGTGGTCCTCGATTTCCAGTATCGAATAGACCAGATCGGAATTCGGATCCTGGATGACCACATCGCTGATTTGTTCGACGCGATTCTCCGCGGTCAGCGGATAGTACGAGCGGGCCATTCCGTGATCCTGGTACCCCGTGTACTCGGATTCATGGCAGTCGAAGCAGGCTTCATCGCCGACGAAAGCTACTCCCTCCACGACGTTGCGAAACGCAGGTCCTGGATCGTGCTCCGGCTCCGGGCCGGCATGCTGCTTCGAGCATCCCATCGAGGCGGTGAGGAGGATGCCAACAGCCAGAAATCGTATGTCGTGCCGGATAGACGGCATACGGACGGACGGACATTTTGACCGGCAGTCGGACCGAAGAGTGTGAGCCCGGGTCGGTCGGGTCAGCACCATGGCCGCGTAGCCGATTTTGGCAAAAAAAGAAAAGGGGCGAGCAACCGAAGCCGCCCGCCCCTTTCTCCTATTCTGGACCGTCTAGAGGGTCACCTGCACGGTGAACATCTGGACTGCGTCGAAGAATTCAGCTCCGCTGTACGAATAGTCGAAGCTTGCGCTGCGGCCCGAGAACTCGAAGTTCAGGCCTGCGCCGACGCTCCAACCGTCGAATGCGGTCTGGTCCATGTCTTCCTGCAGCTCGTAGGCACCACGCACATACAGGATGTCGCGGAAGCCAAGCTCGAGCCCGCCGGAGAACTGGTCCTGCGCGAAGCTATTTGAGCGATAGTTGCCGAGCAGTCCGACGTTAACATCCTGAGCCAGCTCCCGCGTGTACGACACGCCGAAGTTCAGGATTGCCGGAAGCTCGAAGCCCTCGGCCTCGATCGTAACGGCTTGCGTCGTTGCGTTCGATGGCGCGCCGGGCAGAACTACCTGCTGCGTGAGACCATCTCCGGAGTAGGTCATCTGAGGACCGAAGTTCTTCAGAGCCACACCGAAGCGGAGTCCCGTTTCGCCTACCGTGTATGACATACCTGCGTCGATGGCGATTCCCGTCGCGGACACCAGTTCGATGTCCTCGTTGAGAATCTTCAGGGTCGCACCGGCGGCGATGCGGTCCGTGAGCTGTCGCGCATACGACAGGCCGAATTGCAGGAATTGAGGTGAGAACGTGAAGTCGGAGACCTCCGGGAGGTCTTCGGTTGTCCTCGGTATCTCACCGAAATCCCACGCAGTCACGACGAGGGCTACGTTTCCGCTTCCGACGCGCTGGGCAACACCGAACGTGTTTACGCCGATGTCGGCGAAGTACTGCATGTTGCTGAACATGACGTTAGTGCCTGTATTCAGCATCAGTGCCGACGGGTTGCTGTACAGCGCTTCGAGACCGGACATCGTAGCCGAGCCACCCGTCGCTGTATTCCCGAGCGACGCAGTTTGCGCAGTCACGGGCAACAGCAGATAGGTGGCACCCGCGGTACCACGCCGATCTGCCCCCTGACCGAGCACATCCGAAGCGCTAAAGCCCAGGAGGATGGCTGCGAGGCCGATATAAGTGACGATTCTAGTTCGCATAGTTAGAAACCTCCAGAGTTTCAACATTGAGCAAGAGACGTTTGACATTTGGGTCATCCTCCTGGCTTACAGCTCGTTGAGCTGTACGCGCTTCTTGACTACCGCAAATTTCAGTACACGCTCGCCGTATGTGGCGCCCGTGTCGTCCTTTGCATCAACATGAATGAGGTACATGCCGCTCGCGATGGGCAGTCCTTCTTCGGTGTTCAGATCCCAGTTCAGGAACCGAGCTTCGCTGCTCTTCTCGAGGGTACGAATCAACGTACCGTTCAACGTGAAGATGCGAATCGTCGCGCGCGACGGAAGGTTCGTGATCCGGGTCACATCGACGACTCGAGCGACCTCGTAGTCCGATGCACCCAGGTAGGGGTTCGGAACAATCGAGATAGCGTCGAGGGCCTCTTCTCGCGTTGTAGCATCGCCCGAGACGGCACCGAAGCCATCGGTTGATACTTCGTACGTGTCACCCACGAGGAGCGGCTTCGTCGTGTAGAACCGGACGACTGTGCCGAAGTTCGGATGCGGAGGATCCTGCGCTGCGTCTCCGAAGAAGACCATACGCTGAATCGGTCGACCGCGGCCGAAGTCAATCTCATCCTCGATGGCGCCATTGGTCAGGTCATACGCGTTCGGGCAGCGGTTCGGGTCTGCCTCCACGAGTGGCCCGACTGCCGCCTCCCACGATGCGTATCCGTTGGTTGCGTAGTAGGCGTAGACTCGCATCGTACTGCCGGAGAAGACACCAAACGCACCCGGTACCGCCGCATCGTACACAAACTCACATTCAGTGGTCCTGCCACCGAGGAAGTGGTTCGGGATCATCTGGACGTCGTCGGCTGGATCGTTCGGATTGACATTGGTACCTGTGTAGGTCGGGCCAATGTCCCAGACTTCGAACGGAACCCATATGGCGTTCCCCGTCGTGAACGGGTGGTACGCATACGAGCCTGTCTCCGTGAAGCGGATCTCGTAGTCCTGCGGCGCATAGCTGTCGATGACGCCTTCGGTACCGGTTCCCTCGTGGTACATGATGTAGTCACCACCACCGTTGAAGGACGGATACAGGAAGTTGCCGCCGACTTCGTTGCAACCGAAGGTCGATCCGGCATCGGGGCCGCATGGATCTACTGGACCCGCCACCTCCACAAACATGATCGATCCGTCGACAACCAGTTCGGCCGGTTCGGGACCTGTCACGGTGAAGGACACGCCGTCCGCTGCAAAGGTCGCGGCCGAGAACGGCGCGACATTCCCGCTGCTCGCGTACTGGGCTTCCGCGTCAAAGAGCGTTGCCCCGGTCGTCGCGTTACGAAGGTTGAACGCCTTGACCGCATCCTCTCCTCCAACTTCAACGATGTCGACAGCGTACGTATCTCCGGTTACCTGTGTCGGATCGAAGATCTCAGCGCGGACTCCCTGTATACCTGCCGCATCGAAGGCTGCTCCACCACCGCCACCGGCCGTACGGTCAGTGACAAGCGTGGTACCCGGGTCAGCATTCAGGACGGTCCCGCCGTCTCTCGCAGCAAGGCGAGAAGGCGTGATCGTCGCGCGTGCAATCGGGCTCGGGAACCACTGCGGATTCGAGTTCGCGTTGTATGCGTAGGCCTGGACTCCGAAGAAGTACGTCTGATAGTTGATCAGATTCTGAACAAAGTGTGATTTCTTCACACCACTGTCAGTACCCGGAACCAGCAGCACCGTGTTGACGGCACCCGTGGCCGGATCGAGGACACCTTCCGTTACGTTGGTAACGTTGTTTCCGGCCTGGTCGTACACGGCAATGATCTGCCCGGTCTGGTCGGCTGCAGATGCATACTGGTACACGACATAGCCTTCGAAGGTATAGGTATCGTCATCCGGTTCCGCCACGATCAGGTTGATACTCGGTTCGTCGTAGGAGTCGAGGAAGTTGTTGTCGCTGGAGTTGTAGGACCAGGACAGAATAACACCCTCGTCAACCTCGGTGGTTGCGAGACGCGGTTGATCCGGAGGAGGCGGCACATCGAAGCCGAGGTCGAAAGCAGTCTGCGCTTTCGAATCATCCTGCTTCATCAACGCGACGGATGAGAACCGGTCTCCTCCCTGCGCCCACACGATTCCGAACACGACGTCCTGCTCGTCACCGGGCAGCATTGTGAACGGTCCCGCGGACTGCAGGAATCGACGGTCGTCGGGATTATTTCTCGTTCCGGCGCCATCGATGTTGTCCTCGCTCCAGTAGTTGCCCGGAGTAGCAGGGAACATGTAGTTCGTCGGGATTGTCGAGAACCCGCGGCCGGAACCACCTTCCGTGATCCCCTGGCCGTCTCTCCACTGTCCCGCGAGGTACTGGTAGTATTCCTCTGCGGTATTCGGATTACCCTGCTCCGTGCCGTCGTTGTTGTAGTAGACGAATTTCGCCATGGCGACGCGCTCGCCTTCTTCGTCGACGACGCCATCCCGGTTGTTATCACGTCCGTCGTTGTCGACAAGTGGACCCTGGAAGAAGTCGTATGCGAGAGCGGGCGGGCGGGAGCCGTAGCCTGAGCTGCCGCCGTCGAAGTTATCGCCATTCATGACGTATCCGATACCCAGCAACGAGTCACTTCCAACGTAGTCATCTCCGGAATCTCCAAGGTCCGGGTCTGACCAGAGGCCGATGTACACGTCCGTCAAGGGATCCGAGCCCTTATAGATGAACTTGTACTTGTAGAAGGTCGAGTTGCCGAGGGCACCTGCCTGGTTGAAGGAGAACGCGAGAGCCTGGATTTCAAGACCCATCGGCGGCGTTTCCGTCGTGAGGTGGAGGTTACCCGCGTCGTTCATGACCCACCAGATTGACTGGTCGCCCAGGATTGCGGGAAGGTCTCCACCATCCAGGTTGTAGTTGTCCGGGTTGCCATCGCCATCGGTAACCGGGGCGCCGAGATCGGCCGGCCAGTCGGTCATGTCTGGCGTGGCTACGCCCGTGTCCTGGAAGTTCTTGATGTTCTCTCGACTGACGCGATACATCCGGTCGAACACGCCGCAATCTGCCGGCGGCTGCGCGGCAGCGTCCAGCGGACCCGGCCAGAATTCCCAGTCCGAGTACGTAGCGGCAGCTGTGCGCAGTTCGCCGTCAGCAAGTCCGCCAACCCAGATACCCGATGCGAAGATCGCGTTCTGGCCACTTCCTTTTGGGACCTCATAGATCGGGCTTCCGCCGATCCAGAAGAGGCCGCCGTTGTTGTAAAGCCGTGCTCTGACGTTGTTCACGTCGAGCTCGGCCGAGGCACTCCCGAGGGCACAATCGCCGACCTTGCCGGCCGACTTTGCCATGAGCGCCGCCATGTCTGTGTTCTTGCGCTTCTTGTCCTTGTCCTTGTCTACGTCCGCGAACGCAGTCCCGGAAAGGATGAGCAGCGACAAGAGCAACATGCTGTATTTCCTGAAGAAAGGCATGTGCAACATCTCCATGTGTTGAATATCTCTATCTGTCGAATCTCGCTCTCCCGGCGCAACACCGGGAGAGCGGTCAGCGACGCAATTAGAAGTTCACTCTGACTCCGAGCCGGACACGACGCGGTACCGAGTAACGTACACCACCCGAATAGTGGTTTCCGCCCGTGCCGATGGGCGAATCTGTGTACGCCGCATAGTGGTCGACGAACGAGTCCCGGGCGAGTTGATCGCCGAGTGCCTGCGCTGCGTTATTCGCAACACCGATGCCGCCAGCGGTACTAAGGAACCCGTCTCTATTCGGAAGACCCGAGGCGCGATAGACGCCGAGCGTGTTGTCCTTGTCGAGCAGGTTTTCAATCCATACGAACGCGGTCAGAGCCGTGTTGTCGTTCAGGTTGAAGCGCCGATCGACACGGATATCAATGATGCTATACCACGGCAGCCTGCGGCCGTTGATGGAACCGTCGACGTTATCGGTAAACGATGACCAGATCTCACTGGGCGACAGCAGAGCCGTGTACGGCATGCCACTACCCAGCTGAGCTGATGCATTGAAACCGAAGTTCTGCAAGAAGGCCGTGTCACCGATCTTCGGACCCTCTCCCGCGCCGAGGCGGTAATCGAACGAGAGGTTCGCCGAATGCCGACGGTCGAAGCCGGCTGGCGAAATGAAGTTCGGGAAGTACAGACCATTCTGCAGCGTGCCACGCCACTGGATGATTCGCAGCGCCTGCGAGTCACTGCCGGTCGCATTCGCCAGCGAGAACGTGTAGTTCGCCCGAAGGGCAACACCGCTCGTTCTCCTGAGATCGAACTCGAGCTCGAGACCCTTTGTGGTCGCGAAGTCGACGTTCTGCACGTTACCGTATGAACCGACGCCAAGTCCGATCGCATTGATGTTCCGGATCTGGATCAGGTTCTTCTGCTGACGCATGAAGGCTGAGACCTGGAACGCAGCGCGTGAACCTAACGACTGGCGGAAGCCCAACTCGTACTGAACCGTCTTCTCAGGCTTCAAGTCCGGGTTGTTCAACCGCGACTGACCCGATATCTGGTCGTACGTCGAGAACGGAGCAAATGCCTGCTCGCGGGGACGCTGCGACGTGATATTGTAGCTCGCGAAGAACAACGCCTGGTTCGTTACCGGGAACGACACACCGATACGCGGCATCCAGGTGATCTCAGGTTCGTAGTCCTTGAAGATCGACGATGTCAGCTGCTGGTTGCCAACCTGACGCTGCGTGCCGAGGTTGTCGATCGTAGACAGGTTCGAATCCTGGCCGTCGGCATCGAAGAAGTCGCCGTCGATGTTACGATAACCGACGATCGCGCCGTTATCATTGAAATAGACTGCGAAGTCATCATCAATGTTATCCGGTATCGAGTACTCTCCGCCAACGAGTTCGCCGATAAGATCCGAGTCGCTTGCTCTGATGATCGGAGCGGGAGCGAACGGATCCTTCAGCACCAGCGTGTTGCTGTCGAAGATGTCTACGCGCAGGCCCAGGTTAATGACCAGGTCTCTGAACTCGATCTTGTCCTGGATGTAGCCGGCGTAGTAGATCGGCTTCCATGGCGCAACGTTGTGATTCGACTCAGCACTGGTGTCGAGGTATGAGTCGACGTTCTGGTCGTCCACTTCGTTTAGGCCGCGGAAATCGTATCCGTACCAGACGGCACGATCACGGAAGGCCTTGAACGGAAGGTTGCTGTAGGCTGTCGGCCCGATCAGGTTGCCTGAAGCATCGAATACCTCACTGGGGTCGAGGTTTTCGGCGCCACAGTTAGATGCAGTCACATCGTCACACACAAACCTGGACAATCCGTTGCCTGCTACACTGTAGAAACGGTTTGTCTGCTGCTCGAATTCGCCGCCGAACTCGATCTGGTGCACGCCTACCTGCGTCGTGGCGCTACCAGAGAACCGCAACTGCCGGCTATTGGTCTTGGTGAACGTCGCGGTACCAGCCGGGGGGCTGCCAAGCGGCGTCCAGAGGCTGACCACAGCGCTCGGGTTGAACAGCTGTCCGTCACGGAAACGGCGAACGTATGAGTCGGCCGAGCCATCCCCATCCGTATCAGCCAGTACCCGGTATGCGGCCAGCGTGCTGTTTCGAGGATCGTCGATGTCTCCGACCGCCAGCGCGTCGCTGACGTTGTTGCTAAAGCCACTCGGAGATACCCACGTCTTGTCGTCGGTGTAGTCGAACTGCAACTGATAGAACGTGTTGTCCGATACGCGGTGCGTCCACGTCGTGAACAGACGCAGGGTCCGGTCATCTCTCTGAGTGAACCGGTCCGTTGTCCCTCCACCATCAAGAGAAAGCCGATTGTACAGCGAACTCGTGAAGTTGTAGTCTTCGAACTTGTCTTCAGTGAACGACCCACCGGCACGAACGCTGATGGCTCTCGACGGCGTATACGTAAAGTTGCCGTTGAAGTCGTAGCGCTGGCGCGGCTCATTCTTCCCGTCGACGATGTTGAAGTCACTCGCGGTGACGACCTGGCCGGCGTCAATCGGAGTGCCGGTCGTCAGGTCAAATCCCTCCGGAATCGAGAGCAATTCGTCGAAGTCAGCGAAAGCGATGGTGTCCGGGAGATTCGCTGGCAGATTGAGGTAGCGAAGCTCGCCGTCGCCGTTCTCGATCTGCAGAACCTGTGGACTCGCCAGCAATGCGCCGAGCTGCTCATCACTGAGCTGCGGCGTATCCACGGCGAACGGCTGGGAATCGCTCTGGATGAGCGCCTCGCCCGACACGAAGAAGCTCAACTTGTTCTTGACGATCGGTCCGCCGACCGTACCCGAGAACAGGTTGTATCCCCAGGGGTCGAGGACCTCTGAGGTAATCGCTTCGAGGCTGCCGAAGAACTTTGGAGCACCCGACTTGGTGGTGATCGAGATGATACCGGACATCGCATCTCCGAACTTCGCCGGGATGGAACCGATCAACATCTCCTGCTCCTGAACAGCCTGCTGCGGGACGCCGAGGTTACCGATAACCTTCACGCCGTCGACAAAGAAGATCACCTGCTCGTCGCGGCCACCGCGAACGAAGAGAGAACCATCCGAGTCGTTAGAGACGACGCCGCCCTGCAGTGAGGCAACACGTCCAGCGCCTCGTACCGGTAGGTTTACGATCTCTTCTCCGGTCACCACCTTCGGAGCGCCGATGGCGTCCTTCTGGATGAGTGGCCGTTCGTACTCAACAACGATTTCGTCGAGTTCGACACCTGGAGAAAGACTGAAATTGATTTCGCGTGTATAGCCGGCATTGATTTCGACGCGCGATACCGTTTGCGTCCCATAGCCGACGAATGACGCCTGCACGTCGAACGTACCTACCGGCACACCGATGATAAAGTAGTTACCATCGATGTCCGAAATGGTACCGACCTGCGTACCTGCTAGCGCAATGCTGGCGCCGGGAAGGGGATCACCCGTCTCGGTGTCCAGAACCTGACCGGCAAGCTTGCCGGTGTTCTGACTAAGTGCCAACAAAGGTGTAGCGAGCAGCAAGAACACAAGCGTGCCCCATTTACGTAACATATGCTACCTCCCTCTTATACAGTGATGTGTGGCTCAAGGATAAGCTTCGGAACACTCCGGCCTCTATCCTAAGGTGTGAAAGTTCCAAGTTCGCGAACGAAGCCTGACCAAATCCATCTCCTCTTTCCAACAACGAATTGCCCGGGCGCACGACTGAAAGCAAAAAACCCTGCACGCTACCGCAACATATTCTGAACCACTTCGAATACGTGGTCGGCGGCGTGTATCGTATGAAACGGTGGGTCTGAAAAGCTGTAACTGTCGGCGATAAGGCTCTGGTGTGTGTGGCTTGGATAGTTTACATGACCGGTGTTGGACGCCAAATATAGAGGCACCCCCATCCTTTGTCAAGGGAATCACACATCGTCGCCATGGGGGCATCGATTATTACAGACCCGCATTTTTGCCCACTCACGCTCTGATCAGGCGGGGTTCCGTAACGTCTTTCAGGCCGCCGATCTTCTCCAGTACCGACGCCGGCACCTCGTCATCAAGGTCAATAACCGTCAAGGCCCGGGACGTTTCTGTGTCACGTCCGAGAGCCATGGCTGCAATATTGATGTTGGCCTCAGCCAGAATCGTCCCTACCGACGCCAGCACGCCCGGCCGGTCGACGTTGTGGTACACCAACATATAGCCGCCGGGGCGCACTTCGAGTCGAAAGTCGTCGATTCGGACCAGTCGCAGGTCATTCTCGCTAAACACCGTTCCGCCTACGCGAACTACCTGAGACCCCGACCTGAGCACGACGCCGACGAGGTTCGCATATCCGTCTCCGGAGGTCAGTAACTGCTCGTCGACCTGCAAGCCCATTTCTTCTGCCAGAAACGGTGCATTTACCAGGTTTACCGGTCCGCTTACAAGAGTCCCAAAGAGTCCTTTCAGCGCGGCGACCGACAGGACGTCGCCATTCTGTGAAGGCAGATCACCAAACAACTTTACGGTGACCCGGTCCACCTGTCCGTCACACAACTGGGCTGCAAAGCGTCCCAGCATATCGGCGAGGCGAACGTAGGGCCGGAGTTCCGGCCTCCCTGCACCCTTGATGGCCATCGCGTTCACCGCCACCGTCACCGGCTCCCCGCCAAGCGCTTTGGCCACCTGCTCGGTAACCTGAACCGCCACTTTCTCCTGCGCCTCTCCTGTAGAGGCTGCGATATGCGGCGTTGCGACCACTTTCGGGTGTCGTACGAGATCCCCGAGCCCCTCCGGCGGTGGTTCTGCCGAATACACGTCGAGCGCAGCTCCCGCGACCTTGCCGGACTCGATGGCTTCGAGCAGGTCCTTCTCGTCGACGATGCCGCCGCGCGCGCAATTCACGATGTACACGCCGTCTCGGCAACGGGCCAGAGTATCGCGGTTCAGCAGACCCCGCGTTGAATCCGAGAGCGGTGTATGGACGGTTATGACGTCGCTCTGCTCGAGAAGCTCTTCCAGTGAAACGAGCGTGACACCGATACGATCGGCCACCTCGCGCGAGAGTACGGGATCGTAACCGAGGACCTTCACACCGAATGATTTCATTCTCTGTGCCACCGCCTGGCCGATCTTCCCGACGCCGATGATACCCAGCGTCTTGCCATTCACCTCGGCGCCTTTGAAGGCCTTCTTGTTCCATTCGCCACCCTTGAGCGACGCGACCGCCTGCGGGATGCGGCGCACAGCAGACATCAGCATAGCACACGTGTGCTCGGCCGTGGAGATCGTGTTGCCGTCCGGAGCGTTGATCACGAGCACGCCGCGGCGAGTCGCTGCCTCAAGATCAATATTATCGACACCTACGCCTGCGCGGCCAATCACCTGCAAACGATCGGCCGCCTCGATGAGATCGGCCGTGATCTTGGTGCCACTGCGAACGATCCACGCATCGGCGGTCCTGGCGAGCTCAAGCAGCTCTTCGTGCGACTTCCCGACGTGCGTGTCGACCTGGTAGCCGCTGCCGGTGAGAATTTCAGCACAAACCGGATCGAGATTATCGGTTATCAGAACAGTGCCTTTCATAGCAATCACCTCCGCGCGGCGTGTTCGTGGCTGAGTCTTCGCAATGCGATGTGTACGCTAGAAATGTATGGACGGGACGCACAAGGCTCTCGTCGAGGCGGGGCCCATCAAGCATCTTCAGACAAAGTTCGTTCGTGCTCTACGGCGCGCCAGCGATAGACACTCCGATCCAGTCCAGAATCTCATCCCGACCCTCTTTGCGAAGGGACGAGGCCAGAACCAGCGGCAGTTCCAGGCCGCGCGCCAGAAGGTCCGTTTTCACGCGTTGTTGAGCTTTTTTGCGCTCATTCCCGGATAATTTGTCAGCCTTGGTCAGGACCACCACGACCGGCACTTCGCCGTTGCGGTACAGATCCAGCAGTTCGTCGTCTGCCTCCATCAAACTGTGTCGACTGTCGATCAGATGGAAAACGAGGCATAGCGTCTGCCGCGACTGGAGATACGAACGAATGTGGCGAGCCCAGCGTGTACGATCGGCACGGGACACGCGGGCGTAGCCGAGCCCCGGAAGGTCCACGAGATGAAATGCCTCGTTGACGAGATAGAAATTGAACTCTCTCGTCTTGCCGGGCGAACCGCTGGTGCGAGCGAGGCGGCGCCGGCCCAGAACCAGATTAATCAGCGAGCTCTTCCCGACGTTGGAGCGGCCTACAAACGCAACTTCGGGCTGCGTGGACGTCGGCAGCTGGGCGGGAGAAGCCACGCCGATGACGAAATCGGCCGAGTTAATCTCCATCACAGGATCAGGGTTGGCCACGAAGAGGCTTGAACCGATGTGCGAAGCGAAAGCGTACCGGGCAATACCGTTTACGCCGCCGCCATATGTTCGCGGACGGTGGCACCGATGAGAGCCGGATTCTTGACGATCACCGCACCCGCCTCGCCAAGCGCTTTGAATTTTTCCTCCGCGGTTCCCTTGCCGCCGGCGACGATCGCCCCTGCGTGGCCCATTCGCCTTCCGGGCGGCGCCGTGGCGCCTGCGATGAACACGAACACCGGCTTGGACATCTCGGCGGTGATATACTGGGCGGCTTCCTCCTCAGCTGTGCCGCCAATCTCGCCGATAAGCACGACGGCTTCGGTCTGAGGATCGGCCTGGAAGAGCTTCAAGGCATCGGTGAACCGCGTTCCAATGATCGGGTCGCCGCCGATGCCGACAGCCGTGCTCTGCCCGAATCCTTCACGCGTGAGCTGGTCTACTGCCTCGTAAGTGAGCGTGCCGGACCGTGACACGACGCCGATGGATCCTTCAGAGAAGATCATGGCAGGCATGATCCCGACCTTCCCGGCACCCGGTGTCAGGACTCCGGGACAGTTTGGACCGACGAGATGGGCCCCCTTCCGCTTGACGAAATGATAAACGTCGATCATGTCGGCGGTCGGAATACCCTCCGTAATGCAGACGATGACCTTGATTCCGGCGTCGGCGGCTTCCAGAACGGCGTCCGCAGCAAAGGGCGGCGGCACGAAGATCACCGACGTGTTGGCCCCCTCATCCCGGACCGACTCGGCGACCGTATTGAACACCGGCCGATCGAGATGGCGCGTTCCACCCTTGCCGGGCGTGACGCCCCCGATCAGACGTGTGCCGTACTCGATCATCTGCTCGGAGTGGAAGGTGCCCTCCCGACCGGTGAATCCCTGCACGACGAGACGCGTGTCCTTGTCAACCAGAATGCTCATTCTTAACCGTGTTTATGGTACTAGACGGACGAGGAGTGGACGCGATCCATCAGAAAATGTCCGGCGGCCAGAATACTCGCCTCATCAAAATGCCGCCCGAGGAACTGAAGCCCGATCGGGAGCCCGCTGCTGTGCAGGCCAGCCGGCACGACAAGTCCGGGGATGCCCGCAAGATTCGCCGTAACGGTAAAAATGTCGCTGAGGTACATCTCGAGAGGGTCGTGCGCCTTGCTGCCCAGTTCGAACGCCGGTGTTGGCGTAGCCGGTGTCAAAAGTACATCCACCTGCTCGAACGCGCTATCGAAGTCACGTCGAATAAGGGCGCGCACGCGCTGCGCGCGGGCATAGTACGCATCGTAGTATCCTGAGGACAGGACGTAGGTGCCCAGCATGATTCTCCTCTTCACTTCGGCGCCGAAGCCTTCGGTTCGGGAGCGCGAGTACATGGCTGCGAGGTCGAAACTGGACTCTCGCCCGTCCGTCGGATTCTTTGCCGATCGGTAGCCATACCGGACGCCGTCGTACCGGGCGAGATTACTGGACGCTTCCGCTGTGGCCAGTACATAGTATGCTGCGATGCCGTAACTCGTATGCGGCAATGTCACTTCCCTGATCAGCGCGCCGCCGGATTCCAGTACGCCGAGTTGCTCTTCGAGACGGGCTCGAATTTCGGGATCGAGGCCTTCACCCATGAATTCGGAGGGCACACCCACGCGAAGGCCTTCAACGCCTCGCGTCACAGCGGGCGCGAAATCAGGGACATCCACGGGGGCGCTGGTGGAATCGGACGTGTCCACGCCCGCCATCACCGTCAGAGCCGCAGCAACGTCCTCGACCGAATTGGCCATCGGGCCGACGCTGTCGAGTGATGAAGCGTAGGCAACAAGGCCGTACCGGCTGATTCGACCATAGGTCGGCTTCAGCCCCACAACTCCGCAGAAGGCCGCCGGCTGCCGGATCGAGCCTCCGGTGTCCGAGCCCAGCGCGAGGTTACACATTCCGGCTGCTACGGCCGCCGCCGACCCCCCGGACGATCCGCCCGGCACACGATCCGGCGCAACCGGATTCCTGACCGGCCCGAAGTACGAGTTCTCGTTGGACGAGCCCATCGCAAACTCATCGCAATTCGCCTTGCCGATGACGACCGCCCCGGCCTCCTGCAGTCGCTGCACCGACGTCGCCGTATAGAGCGATCGGAAGCCCTCCAGGATGTGAGAGCCGCACGTCACAGGATCTCCTTCAATACAGAGCACATCCTTGACGGCTACCACGGCCCCGGCCATTGGCAAGGACTCCGCCGCTGCAAATCGACTGTCAACGGTCCGCGCTGCATGGACGGCCTGCTCACCGCTGACAGAAAGCAGTGCATTCAGATCGTCGTTCTTTTCGCCGACGACGTCGAGATATGACGAGACCAGCTGCTCACAACTGGTCTCGCCCGCCAACAACCGCCGGCGGTCATCAACAAATGTTGATCGATTCATCTTGCGGACACTCCCCGGGGATCGGATCGCTAGCTCTGCGCCGCGGATTCATCGCGTTCGGGGGTCGCCGTATCCTGTCGTGGAGCGGGTGTGCCCTGCGCCGGAGGACGTGGTGTGTGTATCCGGTTCTCTTTGTCGTCCAGCGTCAGCTCATTGCTGATGTCGCGAGTTGCGGAGCGAAATTCCTTGATTCCCTTGCCCATTCCCCGAGCAATCTCGGGAATACGCTTGGCCCCGAAAATCAGCAGAATGGCCAGAAAGATCAGTAGAATCTCCATTGGGCCTAGACTACCCATATAAACACCTCGCGTTGGTTGGGATGATGCAGGCGGCGCACGCTGCGACCGCCGCTCCCGATTGAGAACGAAATCGCTTCGAAGTTACAAGACGCAAACAAAAGCAGCCACGAAAAGTAACGTGCGTGCCGCGATTGGAAACGAAGCCTCACTCTGCCTGTTCCTATCACGCGGCGCCGTTGCAAGGTCGGAAACAGCCCACTAACTTGATCAAGAAAGCAGTTATGGTCGACTCCCCTCCCCAATCCGCCGCCGTTCTCTCGCGGAACGATATTCTGGCGTGGCCCAAGGCAGATCTGCATTGCCACCTCGACGGGTCGATGCGCCTTTCCACATTACTCGAACTGGCCACCGAACAGGGCAAGCTCGACCTCCTTCCCGCATCGACCGAATCCGAACTCACGGAGATTCTCAAGACAATCGATGCCTCTGAGACTCTCGAGTCGTACCTCTCCTGGTTCCGCTACACGATACCGGTCATGCAGACGGCAGCAGCGCTGGAGCGAATCGCGTTCGAACTGGCGGAAGACAATGCGTCCGAGAACGTCCGGTATCTCGAAGTCCGGTTCGCCCCCATTCTGTGCACGCGTGAGAATCTGAGTCTCGAGAAAGTGCTCGAGGCCGTTCGAGCGGGCTTGCAGCGGGCAGAAGACAAGTATCCGATTATCGCTCGCATCGTCGTATGTGGCCTGAGAGATCGCATGGAAAGTGCGTCCCTGATGCAGGCGGAAATCGCGGTGAAGCTCCGCGACAAAGGAGTCGTGGCGTTCGACCTCGCAGGCGGCGAGGCAGGCAACCCTCCAAAACATCACCTTCATGCGTTCTATTACGCTCGCAATAATCTGCTGAACCTCACCGTTCACGCCGGCGAATCGTGGGGACCCGACTCGATTCGACAGGCGGTGTTCTATTGCGGCGCGCACCGGATTGGGCACGGAATCACTCTCGGGCAGGATCCCGAGTTGATGCAGTATTTCGTCGATCACCAGATCCCGCTCGAGCTCTGCCCGACAAGTAATGTCCAGACCAAGGTCGTCGCCTCATTTGAAGACCACCCGATCCGAGCCTTTGTTGACGCCGGGGTTCCGGTCACGGTCAACACGGACAACCGCCTTTTCAGTCGGACGACGGTGACGGACGAACTTCTGAAGGTTCATACGAGGTGTGGCGTGGGCGCAAAGGACCTGCGCGAGGTAGCACTCAACGGCTTCAGGTACGCGTTTCTCCACTGGGAGAGAAAGCAGGCCTTGCTGCGTGAGGTCACTCTCGATATGCCGATGGGACCATCGAGTCATTCCCCCGTCTGGTAGCGACGCCCGGCGAATCATATCGGCACCTCACAATGTGGCCTGCAGCCGGAACATGGATCAGCTAATACACAGAGCAACGCACGCTGTCGGGCGCGTCGATCTTCCCGGCGACAAGTCGATTGCCCACCGCGCCGCTATTCTGGCGGCGCTCGCAGATGGCACAAGCGAAATCGTCAACTTCCCGGACTCGCGAGATCCACAGAGCACGTTGAGTTGTCTGCGGCAGCTCGGCGTCCAGATCGATATCGAGGAAGCGTCGATGCGTGTGCATGGACGTGGATTGAGCGGCCTGCAGCCGAGTCAGGAACCGATAGACTGCGGCAATTCCGGCACAACCATGAGGTTGTTGACCGGTGTATTGGCGGGGCAGTCATTCGCGTCGACGCTGGTCGGCGACGCGTCGCTGTCCTCCAGGCCGATGGAACGTATCGCCGAACCGCTGCGACAGATGGGAGCCCGGATCGAGCTGACCGACGGGCACGCTCCGATTCACATCCTTCCCGCCGATGGGCCGCTGAAGCCGATCGAGTACCGCCTGCCTGTAGCGTCCGCTCAGGTCAAGTCGTGCACGCTTCTTGCCGGCCTGTACGCCGACGGCGAAACAACCGTGATTGAATCGAGGACGACCCGGGATCACACGGAGCGCATGCTGCGGCTGGAGATCCTTCATCTGGGCGACGAAGCGCACATCTCGGTCAGCGGTCATCGGGTGATTCCGGCTCAGGGCTGGGCCGTGCCGAGAGATTTCTCCGCGGCAGCGTTCTTCCTGGTCGCCGGTGCCGCCGTACCGAACGCGCAAATGACCATCGCCGGTGTGGGCCTGAACCCGACGCGTTCGGGAGCGCTGGACGTGCTCTCCGCCATGGGTGCGCGAATCGAGCGTTCGGATGAGCGCACGTTCGGTGGCGAGTTGATCGGAGACCTGCGAGTTCGCACCTCTCCGCTCACGAGCGTGAATATCACCGGAGTGCTCGTGCCCAATCTTATCGACGAGATACCGATTCTCGCCGTAGCGGCGACCGGCGCCCACGGCACCACCTCGATCCGCGATGCCGCCGAGTTGCGCGTGAAGGAGACAGACCGCGTAAAAGCGATGGTCACGAATCTCAGGAAGATGGGCGCCGACGTGGACGAACATGACGACGGTCTAACGATTCGCGGCGGAACGACGCTGCGCGGCGCGGAGGTCGATTCCTTCGGAGATCACCGTGTGGCCATGGCCATGGGTGTCGCCGGCTTGCTCGCAGAGGGCGAGACCACGATCCGAAATGCCAACTGTGCGAACATCTCGTTCCCGGGATTCTGGCAGCAGCTCAGACGACTGGCCGGCCAATAGCTACCCGGGCGCCGTCCCCGGTACCCAGAGATGCTCCTTCATGTCCACACAGCCCTCATCCGTGAACGTTACACCCTCGCTTCGCAGCAGATCCTCCATGATATGAGCACCCCCGAAGTGCCGGCTTCCCGACAGTGCTCCGAAGCGATTCACTACACGGTGGCATGGAAGACCCGTTTCGGCCGCCGCGTTCAGTGCCCATCCGACCGTTCGAGCCGCACTCTTCAGGCCAACATGCTCGGCGATATGTCCGTAGGTCGTGACCTTCCCGTGCGGAATCTGAGCCACTACGTCCCACACGCGATCGAAAAAATCTGAATCGCCGCCTCGCATTCCAGCTGTCAATTGCCTCCGAGTATCACGGGCAGACCACTCTCCCCTCCTCCCACGATCACGGTTTTCGTGTTCGGTGACTCGGCCAACTGCTGGGTGGCTTCGATACCCTTGAATCGAAGAAACGCCGGTGTGAGACTCTGCGTGATCAGCCGCTGGTACTCCGCCTGGCCACGCGCCTCGATTTCCTTCCGCTGCGCCTCTAAACGCTCCTTCTCGATCGTAAACTGGTAGCGCTCCGCTTCCTGCTCTTCCTTCAGCTTGTTCTCAATCGCAACACGGATCTGGTCAGGAAGTCGGATATCCCTGATGAGAACAGCCTGGATGTTGACGAAGTTGACTTCGGCACCCGACCGGACACGCTCGTAGATCAGCGACTGCAGTTCGGCCCGGCGGCTGGAGTACAACTCGTCCGGTGTGAACTGTCCCACGATTTCCCTGACCGCGGACCGGAGTTCCGGTTGCACGAGTTTGCGGTAGTAATCGACGCCGTATGTCGTGTGCAGCTGCGGAAGCGAGGATGCGTCGGGATTCCAGCGAATGGAAATATCCATACCGATGCTGAGTCCGTTTGACGAAAGCGCCTCCAGTACCTCCAGCTTCTCCTGAACCCGCACGTCGTAGCGTATCACCGTCACCCACGGCGGATAAATCTTGAGACCCTCACCGTACGAATACTCCAGGTCTGTGCCCCCCAGCTGGCTGTAGCGGACGCC
>JABDKH010000106.1 GCA_013002345.1 Rhodothermales bacterium | reverse complement strand
ACTTGCCGATCTTCAATTCATATCCGGCCTCCTTTGCAGCGGCTTCGGTATATCCGGTGGAGGCAATCTGTGGCTGGCAATAGGTGCATCCCGGAATGTTGTTCTTGTCCATCGCGTGCACGGGCAGCCCGGCTATCTTCTCGACACACATGATGCCCTCGTGACTTGCCTTGTGGGCAAGCCAGGGTGGCCCGGCAACGTCGCCGATCGCATACACACCATCGACGTTTGTGCGGCCAAACCCATCGATCACGATGCTTCCGCGATCGGTCTTGATCCCAAGATCTTCAAGACCAAGGTCCTCGATGTTACCGACCACGCCCACGGCGGAAAGCACCTGGTCGGCTTCGATGGTCTCCTCGCCTTTCTTCGTCTTGACTTTAACCTGTACGGTGTCGCCCGATGTGTCGACCGAAAGCACTTCGGCACTGGTCATCGATTTGATACCCATCTTCTTAAAGGCACGCCCGAGCTCCTTGGAGACGTCGTGATCCTCGACTGGCACCAGTCGATCCAGAACCTCCACAATGGTAACCTCGGCGCCCATGTTGTGATAGAAGTAGGCAAACTCAACGCCAATCGCGCCGGCACCAACCACGACCAGCCTGGCGGGTCGATCGGTCTGCAACATGGCCTCTTTGTAGGTGATGATCCTCTTGCCATCAACAGGCAGCGGTGGTATCTCACGTGCCCGTGCACCGGTGGCGACGACGATATGCCGGGCTCGAACGGATGCTTTCTTTCCGATCGTTGCGCCGTCCATGTCCGTAGACGGTTCAATGCTGATCGTGCTGTCGCCGGTCAACCGCGCATAACCGGGGATAACGTCAATGCCGTTCTTCTTCATCAAGAACTGCACTCCCTTGTTCATCTTGTTGGCGACCGACCGACTTCTGGCTATCACTTTCGGGAAGTCCGCCTCGACATCACCCGCGACATTCAGTCCGTACTCGGACAGATGGCGACCGTAGTCCATAAGCTCGGCGCTCTTCAACAGTGCTTTCGTCGGTATGCAGCCAATGTTCAGACATACACCTCCGAGCTTGTTCTTTTCGACAACGGCAGTCTTCATTCCGAGCTGAGTCGCTCGGATGGCGGCTTCGTAGCCTCCTGGACCGGTACCGATCACGATCAGGTCATAGTCAAAATCAGCCATCAATTAGCACGTGGTTAATAGGTGGTATGGGCCTCGAGGCGGGGATCAGGAAGTGTCACGGTCAACGCATCCCCGTGTTATGAGATCCGATCACGTTGTGAGGTCTGTGAAAATACGGAAGGTCTCAGGGTTCGCTGCGGTGGACGCCGGGTCGTGCTCCTATCGCGTCGATCTTTCTGACGCGTCCCAGATGCCGACCGCCTTCAAATGATTCTGTAAGGAACACCCGAACGATGGCCCGGCACACTTCGATACCGAGGGTACGACTTCCGAGCGTCAGGACATTCGCGTCGTTGTGTGCCCGGGCGTTCCACGCCGTGAACTCGTTGTATGCGCATGCGGCCCGGATGCCAGCCACCTTGTTGCAGGCCATGGCCGATCCAATTCCGGCGCCGTCGATCATAATCCCGAGGTCAGCTTTTGCGGCGGCAACGGTGTTCGCCACCTTCAAGGCATAGTCAGGATAGTCGCAACTCTTATCGGAGTTCGTACCGACGTCGGCGACCTGCCACCCGAGGTCGCGGACAAACGGAATCAACTGCTCCTTGTACACGAAACCCCCGTGGTCGCTGCCAATGGCGATCGATCGCGTCGGATTGGATGGCTTCTTGCTTCGATTTTTCTCAACACGAAGGAACTCGATCTTAAGCTGACGGGCGGTATCGCGTGCGAGCGGCGTGATAACAACGTCCGCGTCCACGGTAAGAGTCGAGGCCCCTGACCTGTGCGCGGCCCGCACCATCGCTTCCGTTATGAGTTGTCTGCTCCCCATTAGAGCAAACTACCCTCGCCGACCTGATCATTCAAGCGCCGCGCGTCACAGTCGCGTGAGCCAGGGAACGGGGTTCATCGGTTCGCCCTTCTTGAAGACGGCGAAGAAGATGCCAGGACCCTTTGGTTCCGAGTCCGTACCGGCCCGGCCAATCACCTGCCCCGAACTCACAACTTCGTTCTGCCCGACATACAGGAGGGAGAAGTTGCTGTACACCGTATGGTACTCCCCGTGCTCTATGACCACGTACGTACCGAAGTCAGGAATAATGTCCACGCTGATTACTCTTCCTTCAAACGCCGCTTTCACGGCAGCGGATGATTCCGTCGCGATGAGAATTCCTGGATTAGGTACGCTCGTTCCATGAACCGGATTCACGATATCACCGAAGGGCTCCTTGACCACGCCGCGAGACGGCCATGTCAGCCGGCCTTTGCTACTCACAAAGGCGGCGGTGAGCTCGGCACTCGCTCGCAGCGCTTCGGCTGATCTGTCGCCGGTCCGACGTGCTTCGGCGGCGATGATCTCACGAATGCGGGACTCGAGTTGCCTGACGGTAGACTGGCGATTCTCGAGGTCCTTCTCGATGCTCTGACGTTCCCTGCGCAACTTGCGCACGACACGGCTCCGGTCTGTCTTCAGGTCAGCAAGTCGTGCCTGTTCCGCCTCCGCGGCCTCGAGAAGCTGCTCATTTCGCAGGTAGGACGCGGCCAGTTCGTCTCGCTGCCGGTTGATTTGAACCGTCGATTCCCTGATAGCATCCAGGCGCTTGCGCCGCTGATTCGAAAAGCGACGCAGGTACTGAACCCTGATGAGCATCTGGTTGATCGACTCTGCCGCGAGGATCAACGCCAGATCGTGCGTGCGCCCGTACTTGTAGGCGTGACCCGCACGCCCCCGGTATTCGTCGCGCAGCCGGCCCAGGTCCTCCTCCAGGAGAGTCAACGATGTTCGCAGAGTATCCTGCTGACGCTGCAGCTGATCGAGCCGCGTCCGATAATTCCGCATGAGCTCTTCTCGCATCGCGATCTGCCTGTCGAGATTGCGAAGCGTCTTCAAACTTGCCTGCTCCTGCTTCGTCGTCTTCGAGAGGCGGTCCTGATCTTTAGATATCAGGTCGCGCAGTTCCTCCAGACGTTGCTCTGTTTCCTCACGCGAAATCCGATCCTGGGCGGTTGCCGGCCGAGCGACAACAAGCGCAAGGGCAGCAACGAGGATCGTTTTGACGAGGGGAGCGAGGCGGCTTCCCGGAGGGCTCTTAGTGGACTCGTACATACGTGGCGTTGTTAGAGACATCGAAGTCAAGGTGGAGTCTCTTCGGGTTCAGCGTAAGTGACCGGTGGGAAATCGTTGCACTGATCTTGTCAACGGGTCGGCGGACCACGATTCTGCGTGGGAGAGCGACTCCCGAAAACAGGTCGAAGTCGAGGAACGTTCGTTCTTCCTCAAGTACACCCTGTGCATCTCGTTCTTCCGTGCGAACGATCCTCCAGATCGTGGGATCCACAAACAGCTTTTGCCGACCATCCATACTTGTCAAATAGTAGCGGAGCGAGTCGGCTTCAACAGACCAGGAATTAGTGATCTCGATGGCTGGAAGACCCAGAATGTCAAAAAAGAGATCTGGTGCCTGCCACGGCATCGGCAGAAGCCTACTGGCACTCTCAGTATCGCCGTAGTAGACGGTCTTCTTAATGCGGTCGTAGACGAAGAATGAGTCGGGCGTGAAGAGTATTCTGGCCGCCTCGATACCAAACTGAACCTTGACGTCCACACGCACGGAGTCTCCAAGACGGTGATTTATGACCGCTGTGAATTGGGAGGATCCTTCAGGGCTGGCAACCGCAGCGCTTGAAACAGCCTGCAGTGAGTGGAGCGTGTCAGTCGCGGTGAGGAGTGCACGCCGGATTTCGTCGACTGAATGGTCAGGGAAATGCCCGGGCAGCGGACTCGGATCAAGCGCCGACCTCCCGGTCCGGCAACCGGCCATCGTCAACAGGACCACGAGTAACGCAAAGAGCGCGCTCGAGCGAGGAACGGACCGAATTCGTGGCCGCAGAAAGGAACAGAAAGTCAAGGTGCGACCCGATCAAGTTTCTCCTTCAACAGCTCATTGTCCGGAGTTATTTCGAGCGCCCGGAGCCAGCGAGTGCGTGCACTTTCCATTAAACCCAGGCTCGCCTCGATGTCACCCAGATGTTCGAGCATTGTCGCGTTCCCGCTCGTCGCGTCAACCGCACGCTGCACCCATTCTCTTGCCTCGGCTGGCCGATCGAGGAGAAAGAGGATCCATCCGAGTGTATCCTGAAATGACGGGTTGTCCGGATCAATACTGATCGCCTGCTGCGCCAGTA
>JABDKH010000105.1 GCA_013002345.1 Rhodothermales bacterium | reverse complement strand
ACGCCTACGAACGCTGCAGCGAAGTCGCCCAACAGAGCGGCAACGACGTGGGGTCGGCCATCGCAAGCGCCAACGTCGGCGAAGTACTCATCAATCAACGCCGATTCGACGAGGCCGAACCGATGCTGGAGTCGGCACTGCGAGTACTCCGCGCCTCAGGGCACCTCCCCGCCATGTCATTTGTTGAAAGCGAACTCGCCCGACTCTCGCTGCGGCGCGGCGATCTTCTCATTGCGGAGAGCCTGCTACTTGAGATGCGAGACCGATCCGCCGCCGCCGGCGAGGCACTCAACGTACTCAACGCGACACTGCTGTTGGCCGAGGTGAAACTCGACGAAGGCGACCTGGCGGCAGCCCAGGAGTTCATCGACAACGCCGGCCGTGAGGGTGACGAACTGCTCGAGTTGTTCGGTCCGACCCTTGGCCGACTTCGGGCGCGAGTTGCCGCTGGTCGGGGTCACACAGATCAAGCGCTCGACGAAATCGAACTGGCCCTTGAACAAGCCCGCGCGCAAGCCGTCCTCTACGAGCAGGCGTTGCTGCTCATGGCCAAGGCGGAAATCTCCGTCGCCGCAGGTCGCGGGGTCGACATTGACGAGTCGAGCGAGACGGACCGACTCATCGACGAACTTGGCATTCGTCGAGAGCCGGTCCAAGCAACCTAGAACCGAACCAGCTAGTCTACTGCCAGAACGGATCGTCCTGGATTAGCACGACCGTAATCTGTGTGCCTTCGACGTCCTCATCCTCCGACACCTTGCACGACACGGACGGATCACCGGAGTCCGGGTCGGTGACGCCGTCGAGGCTCGGATACATCGAATCATCGGCCAGGTACGGATTGAACTGGTTTCCATCGTTTCCAACCTTGGCTCGCAACCCGCACCAGGGCAGCACTTCGAATCCATCGGTTGTGCTCTGTGCGTACGTGAGGGGCACGAACGGAGGAGCACCGAAGTCCTTCGTGATGACACCGATACCAGCGATCTCACCCGTACCGACGAGGGGCAGGTTCAACTGCTTGACGCCTTCCTCCGTAGATTCGAACAACGTCCCGATCTTGTCGTCACAACCAACTTCTCCGTTTCCTTGGGAGAAGAGTTCGAAGTTTCCGTCGAACACGACCCCGTCAACGCTCAGCACCTGCCCACAGATCTGAGGAGCGTTGCCGAAGTCGAGCCCACCAACCGGAAGTTGAAGATTCGGTACAGCGTGACCGCCATCCTCCGAGCCCGAGGTCGTACAGTCCGTGTTTGCCGGCGCGGTTTGGACGAAGTCCGGAATGTCCTCCTCGCAGATCGTGTAGTCGTTTCCGGCCTCCAGGTACATCGTGTAGGTGCCGTCAGTTGCTGATGTCGTGCTCGCAGCAACAACCGGTGCTCCGACAACTGGCGCGCCCACATACGCAGTAATCACGCGTGGCGCATCAGCGCCCTCGTTGCCATTTTTGGTGCCACTCTGATCTTCGTCCACATACACAAATCCAGACACTGGAACCGCGTCCTTATAGCAGAAGCTCACATGACTGATGCTGTAGAGATTGCTGCCATTGCCCTTGGTGGGCGCATGCAGATCCTGATCGGCCGTTGCGCCACCCGGTCCACCATTGCCGTCATAGTCGTAGTGCAGCGACTTCTGACCACCCTTGATGATCACGTCGAACACGACGGCCGGTCCGGTGAGCACGTAGTCAAGATTCTTGTCGTTGCCGCTCACCGTGAGCGTGAAGCTGACGCCACCTGGTCCGTTGTATGTCTGGCCGTCTTGTGGATTGCTGATGCGGAAGTCATAGGTCGCGGCCGACGGCAATCGTCCCGAGATATTGGCCGAACAGTCGTTGTTCTGCCCGCCGAGATTGACCTCGGCTGGCTGAATTCCCTCTGCTGACGGAGCCCCTGCGCCCGCTCCCGCGGGTGCGACGCTGAACGTTAGGACAGCCGCTATCAACGCGACCACCAATCCGATCGATGTTCGCCGTCGCCGCCGTGGGCGCGCTCCGGAGAGGTCAAGGTTCCTGTGGTCATATTCCATGGTGCTTCCCCGCTCGGGGCTCGACCTGTGGAT
>JABDKH010000104.1 GCA_013002345.1 Rhodothermales bacterium | reverse complement strand
CGATAGTGAAGCCCGACGCGTGCACCGGCCTCGCCCAGTCGAAGCGCGATGGCCGCGCCAATGCCTCTCGATGCGCCTGTGACCAGGGCGCTCTTGCCGTTCAGATCTATGTGCATTCCAAGGTCCGGTTCATGGCGTGGAGGACACGCACTGTCGAAGACCGCTGAGGCGCCGAATATCTACCTGGATTTGGACGGCAGTTTGGCCGCCACCGACCCTGCGACGGCGCCTTCGGCTTTCGAAAATGAATCTGCCGGTCGCCGCCAGATGGGTACGGAGGAACATGGTTCGCCGTACATGACCTTTCGGGCGACCTGTTTGAGCTCGCGCGCCGCCAGCAGATAGGCATTCTCCGGCACCGTTTCGCTTCCGCAGCCTTTTACGACAACGATGGCATCCTGATACCTGCTCCAGTCGAGCGAGTCGAGTGTCCGGGTAAACTGATCACGAATGAGATCGATTCGTTTCCCCACGGCCGTGCTCGCGGCCATGCCTTCCAGGCGCGACGCAATCAACATGTATGCCCACGTAGGAACGATCGCGTCGGTGGTGCAACCGATAGCCACATGGGCGCCCTCAAAGGACTTCCAATCGTACTCCTTAACCAATGCGCGGAAGGCCTTTTCGCGTAACACCAGCCCCTCAATCAGAAACTCGGAGATGTCCAACTCACGTACAGGCCGGCCATCCCACAGCTCTTCGAGGTTCAGCACCTCGATCTCGCTGTCGGCCACCTTGTTCACAATGGGTTCCATATCAGTCGGGTCATTGTTGCGCAACGGGCGAAGGAGCGGCCGCCTGCACCTTCCGGTAGGCTTCTACGACCATTGTGATCGCCGTATCGAGCTGCTCGTCGGTTGTGAACCGGCCGAGACTGAAGCGAATAGTAGCGAGGGCATCGGAGTCCGAGAGACCGATCGCCTTCAAGACCCGACTCGGCTTTCCGGATCCACTTGCGCACGCACTGCCCGCGGACAACGCGAGCCCACGGAGTTCTGTGAGCAGGTTGGCTGCACGGACTCCCGGGAATGTCAGACTTGATGTCTGTGGAAGTCGGTCTTCGCCTGACGCATTAACACGCAGGCCTTCAATGGCTGATTGTAGTTCATTCTCCAGCCGGTCGCGCTGGATCCGGTGTCTCGCGGCGTCGACCTCAAGCCTGTTTCTGGCGACGGACGCTGCCGCGCCGATCCCGACGATACCCGGTACGTTGAGCGTTCCGGAGCGAAGGCCGTCCTCCTGACTGCCGCCATGAAGCAGCGGTCGCACTCGTACGCCCGGCCGGGTCCACAGTGCACCCACGCCTTTGGGACCGTAGAACTTGTGAGCGCTGCACGTCAAAAGGTCCACGCTATCTACCGAGACGGGGACCTTCCCGACCGCCTGGGTCGCGTCCGTGAGAAAGAGGATATCTCGTTCGCGTACGGCCCTCGCAATCTCTTCAATCGGATGAATTGAGCCGATCTCGTTGTTCGCCCACATCACCGCAACGAGTACCGTGTCCTCCGACATCGCGTTCTCGATATCCTCACGGCTGACGAGCCCATTGGCGTCGACAGGTAGATAGGTTACGCGGACTCCATCCCGTTCCAGCGAACGACATGATTCGACGACGGCGCTGTGCTCGGCGATGGTCGTGACGATGTGCCTCTTACCCCGGGACGACGGATCGACAACCCCCTTAATCACGGTGTTGAGCGATTCTGTGGAACCCGACGTAAACGTGATACGCTCGGGATCGGCACCGATCAGTTCCGCAAGCTCCTCCCGGGCGACCTCGACGGCCTCAGCTGCCGCCCACCCGTATGCGTGCCCCTTGCTTGACGGGTTTCCGTAGTGCCGATCAAAGAAGGGCGTCATACGAGCGACGACCGCGGGGTCAACCGGCGTAGTGGCGTTATAGTCGAGGTAGATCAGATCCATAGTTTTCGAGTCCCGGAAAACCTACCGTTGCTACTGCGCGGATATCCGCTCGTTCCGCGGGGCAGTGCTGCCGACTAGAGGATGGTTTTGATGCCGATCACGAGGCGGCGAGGCAGACCCGGACGTATGCCGGCCGGCCGTCGTGCTGCAACATACTCGACATCCGTCAGATTGAGCACACGTCCCACAATCCGAACGCGGCGGCTGACACGATAGCTCGCAGCGAAATCCATCGTCAGGTGAGCATCCGTCGACTGCTCGTCCACATAGTCCCCCTGCGACGCATTTGTCCTCATCTTGCCGGTGTACTCCCCCGAGAGATCGATACTGAATCGACGAGTCTCCAGGCCGAACGACGCGCCGAACTGGTGGCGAGGCACGTAGGGCAGATCATCGCCCTCACGTACGGTGGCCCAGGGCTCGAAATCGCTTTCGAAGCTGTTCTTGAATTGCGCTGACGTAAATGTATAGTGGGCACGAAGCGGGAAGGAATAACCGCGACGCGATAACATGCCGAGATCGTAGGCCGCCGATAATTCCAATCCATGAACGTCGACGGCTCCGCCGTTAAACTGATTGGTCGTTCCCTCACCGCCGCTGGCCGCGAGATCAGCCCCGAGGAGGTTACTGTAGTCCGTGTAGAACAGGACCGCCTCGGCCTGCAGCATGCCGTTCAGGAGTCGTCCGCCGAGCTCATAGTTCAGACTTGATTCAGGTCGAGTGCCGTCTCTGGAATCCGGCGGCGCAAATCCACGGTGCACCCCCGCAAAAGCGTGAAGGCCGGCAGCGATATCCACGTCCAGACCGACGCCCGGAATCCAAGAGTCAACTGAATTCGTGCGCCTGGAAAGATCAACCCCCGTGCGCATCACGTCATCGCGTCCGTAGTCAAGTCGTCGGAGCGACACGTGCTCGTAGCGGACCCCGGGGACAAACGTCAGTCGGCCGTAGACCAGGCGATACTGTAGAAATCCTGATGTCGCGCGCGCCCGCTCAACCCTGTTGCTCTCACTTCCGGGAATGCCTTCGAAGGTCCGCACCATAATCCCGTCGGCCATCCGGTATTGATCGTTCCACTGGAATCGATCGATTTCGTCCTCATGAACCCTGATCCCCAGCTCAAACTCATGTCGGGTTTGACGCGTCGAGAGGCCAACGCCGACGACCGATTGCACGCCGCGCGCGTAGTAGGATCGATTGTTTGCCTTGACCAAGAGGGCGTCGTCGTTTTCGCTGGTCGAGCCGAGGAGTATGTCGAGTTCGTCGATGTAGTCAGATGGTTTCGCCAGGACCTGGCCGATGCGTACCGCGGCCGCGCCGTCGACTGATCTGACCGCATCCAGTTTGTACCAGTTGCGTGAGAAATCCGTTCGATACAGTGTGGTCGTCACATCAACGGCGGCAGAGGCTCTGATAACGTGTCGTGCAACCACCTGTGACTGTTCCGTTGACATCCGATCCGCTTGCGAGGCCGCGTATCGACGACTCGGCGTTACTGCGAAATCGGCGTCCGTCAGTCCGAGATACGTCTCGTCCGACGACTCAGTGGCCCGCCCCAGTTTGAGCGTGACCTCCTGATAGACACGGGCTTTTGAATCTGTCGATAGACGGATCTTCCCGAGGTAGTCGCGCTTCTCAAATCCGCTAGTGCCACCGCCGTCGATCTGCTTGAAGCCGTCAGTGCCACTCTGGTACGTCTCGAGGAGAAAGCCTGCGTGCTTGAACGATGTGCCGATGTTCGCTCGCACGACGTGGCTATCGTCCCCACCTGCCAGAAGGTCGAAACGACCTGAGAGTTGAGACGGGATCTGGGTTGAAATCAAGTTCAGCGCTCCTCCCGTCGTGTACGGCCCGTACTTAATCTGGCTCGAGCCCTTCCGAACTTCGACCGCCTGCATTCGGCCGACGGTCGGAAAGTAGTATGCAGCCGGTGCAGCGTAAGGTGCGGGAGCGATCAGGATGCCGTCTTCCATGACGGTGATCTTCGAGCTGCGCTCCGAGCCTGAACCTCGAAGCCCTATGTTGGGGCGAAGACCGTAACCATCTTCTTCCTGGATATTGACTCCGGGAATTCGACGAAGCACGCGGCCGACATCGCCATAGTCGAAGCGCTCCAGCTCCATGGGCGAGATGAAGTGCGCCGACCCTGGAAGTGACTCAATTCCTTTCAATCCGCCGGTGAGCATCACCCGCTCCACAACGATCTCGGGAATCTCGAGCCAGTGCGAATCGAGCAGAAAATCGAGACGCACGACCTGCCCTTCGTGGACTGTTACCGTAAGCTGCGCATCGCGGTATCCAAGCATCGACGCGCCAACCGCGTAATCTCCCGCAGGTACTTCGAGAATGCGGTATCGGCCGTTGATCGCGGACGACGCGCCCGCCTGTGTCCCGACTACGGTAACATTAGCGTTTGCCAGCGGTTCGTGGGCGGCGGCATCGATCACACTACCCTCGATCGTGCCCGTCTGGGCCCGACAGGGATGGGCGTGAAGCAATGTGAAAAGGGCGGCTGCGAAGCCGACAGATGCGAACGCAATGCGGGTATTCACGTCCTGAGAAGCCTTTTGTCATTCTTATTTAGACTGAATCTACATAAAGTTGAGGCTGGCGTCTACTGATTTGCCTCGACTTCGTTACGTTTCAACAAACACCGACTTGCACAGTGAATCGTACTTCCACATCAAGGCTGATCGTTCGGCCCGTGCAATCCGACCACGAATGGGAGATCGCACGGCAGATTCGGACCACGGTCTTCATTATCGAGCAGGAGTGCCCGCCGGAGGAGGAGTGGGACGAATATGACGAGGTAAGCCGGCACCTTCTGGCGTGGCTGGACTCCGAGGCGATCGGGGTGGCGCGCTGGCGAACCTCATCCCACAACGAGCGGGTGGTGGCTAAGCTGGAACGATTCGCGATCCTGCCTCCGTACAGGGGTCAAGCCTACGGCCGGGAGTTGATTCGGCAGACCATGGAAGACGCTCGGCGCGCCGGATTTGAAGAGCAGGTGGTCCACGCGCAGGCCTATCTGGAGGACCTTTACCGGGATTTCGGCTTTGTCACGGAAGGTGAAACTTTCATGGAAGCGGGAATACCACATGTGAAGATGGTATTTGTGCCGCGGTCGGATACATGAACGAGGAACCTACCGGAAGCCCAAGTCATTGATACGCACTGGCCTCGCCGCGTTCGTCTAGGGGTCCAGGACGCCGCCCTCTCACGGCGGTAACACGGGTTCAAATCCCGTACGCGGTACCATGACGCCCGACCGGGATCTTCCCGGCCGGGCGTTTCCTTTTCCACCCACCGCTGCGACCGTCCAATGTCGGCACCTCTGGCAAATCCCTGTCTGGGTTACCCGCAAAAGAAAAGGGCGCCCTCCGGGACGCCCTTTTTCACACATTCGCCGACGCGACTATTCCTCCTTCTTCGGAAGTGCCGCCTTTACAAGCACATTGTCGATCAGGCCGTAGCTCTTTGCCTCTTCCGAACTCATCCAGTAGTCCCGATCCGAATCGCGCTCGACGTCTTCGATCGTGCGAC
>JABDKH010000103.1 GCA_013002345.1 Rhodothermales bacterium | reverse complement strand
GGATATGGGCGTCTGGGGCGCTACCGCTGTCGATGACCGACGCCGGGTCCGTGACCGACGCCACTCTTTCGATGTGAGCGAAAGGTGGTTAAGGTCGAAGGTCCAGCAGCGGACGTCGACGTCTTCTCTGACCTGCAGGGAAGCGGTGCGTTCTGAGGACGATCTGTCCGCCGGACGTTGTCTAGTCCGCTGAGCCGCACTGGCTGGATCTTGTCGTGCCAAACCGCTAGCCTATCCATCCAACGACAAGGAAACCGACCGTCGCGATCGCCGCCGCAACCAGCGCATACGGAAGCTGGGTCCGAACGTGGTCGATGTGGTCGGTCGCAGAGGCCATGGAGGCCAGCACGGTCGTGTCGCTGATCGGCGAGGCGTGATCGCCGAAGATTCCGCCCGAAAGAGCGGCCGCCAGCATGAGAGGCACTGAGAGGCCGAGCGTCATCGCGATAGGCACCGCAATCGGAATCATGATGGCGAACGTGCCCCAGCTCGAGCCCACCGAGAACGCGATGAAGGCGGAGACGAGAAAGACGAGTGGCGCCAGGAGCACGGGCGCGATGTTTCCGCTGACGAGGTTCGCCACGTAGACTCCGGTGCCGAGCTCGATCGCAACGTCGCCGAGCGCAAGCGCGAGCAACAGAATCATGCCGATGGGTAATAGATCGCCGGCGCCTTTCATGAAGACCTTCATGAGTTCGGCGATCGAAGTGTTTCCCTTGAGGAGCGTCATGACCCAGGCGACTGCGATCGCCGTGGAGACCGCCCAGAGGACCGCCACCGAGCCCTCGCCTTCTGTGATATTGCCGCTACCGGTGATGTAGAGCGAAACCGGCATCATGACGATCATGGCGATGATCGGCAGCCCCATGAACCAGGCCGAGGGGATTTCTTCCCCGTCAGCGTGCTGCTGCTCGGCCGAGACATCGACCAGCGGTACCGATCCCGGCCAGAGGAGGTCGCCACCGCGGGTTCTTTCTTCGGCCTTCTTCATTGGCCCGAGATTGATGCCTTTCCAGATGACGACGGCGGCCAGCAGAATCGCGGCGATGGCATACAGGTTGAGCGGGATCGCCGCGATGAAGGTCGGCAGCGGATCTTCGACGCCTGTCGAGGCGACAAGGCTGATGATGAACGCACCCCAGGCATTCAGTGGAATCATGACGCACACGGGGGCGGACGTGGCGTCGATCAGGTAAGCCAGTTTCTCGCGAGAGACCCGGTACCGGTCGAACAGCGGCCGGCTCACCGATCCGGCTACCAGCAGCGTGATGCTCGACTCGACGAAGATCACGAGGCCCGTGGCCCAGGCCAGTATCTGCGCGCGAAACCCGTTGTGTACCCAGCGCCGGGTCTCCAGGTAGTGCACGAAGCCTCGGACGCCTCCGGAGTGTTCGATCGTCCCTATCAGCGGACCTATCAGGAGGGTAAACACAATGACGCGGGTATCACCGGCGTTGGAGAATACGCTGATCACACCGTCCAGGCCGTCGACGAGTCCGGCGAGCGGGTTGAATCCAGCGAGGAGCGTGAAGCCCATCCAGATGCCCGCGAAGAGCGACAGGATCACCTCCTTGCTCCAGATCGCGAGGGCAATCGCGATCAGCGGCGGCAATACCGAATACCAGGACGGGTCGTTCATTAGTCTTGTCCGGGATCTCCTATTTGCGAATCAAATTCTCGGCCGTCCGTCCGATACAGTTCGCATCGGGGCCGGGGCGTCTGCAGGGTCCAGGGAAGATAACCAGTGAAGGTCTCAGTTCTCGGAGCCGGAGCCGGCGGCACGGCAGTCGCGTGCGATTGTGCAGCACACGGTCGTGACGTGCACCTGTTCGATTCCCCGGAATTCCCGGACAACATCGCGGTTGTTGAAGGCGAGAACGGCATAGCAGGCAACGGCGAAATTTTGGGCTTCGCGACGATCGTCAGTGCCGGTTACGACATCGATGAAGCGCTGCAGGATGCCGAGCTGGTCTACGTGGCGGGGCCTCCGCACAGCACCGAGCCGTTCGGGAAGGCGGTGGCGCCGCGCCGGCCAATCGGCAGAGTCCGACCGACCTGCCTTAAGAATCTGCTTTGCCAGTCGATTTTCCCTCTGACGGCTATACCCGTTTTCCACTGCCGCGGGACTCGTGCGCATATCGTTCACATGGTGCGCACACGTACAGGGCGCGTGAGGGTGGACAGCGACTTCCGAAGGCCCTCAGTCGTGCGTGCGACTGCCTCCCGGGTTTGGCACAACGTTTGGGTAGGCCGTCCGCAACCCGTCGCCACCCCTACGACGGTTCCATCCACCCCAGAGTCTGGTGCCCATGAGTATCGAACGCCGAGTCAGCCGCGTCGCGGTCAGCACGAGCGAGCGTCTTCGAGTTGCGCTCTATTCCCACGACACATGCGGGCTTGGTCACTTTCGACGAAACCTTGTCATCGCCCGTGCGCTGCGTGCGCATCTCGGGGCTAACGTTCTGCTCCTGTCGGGTATCCGCGAAGCCGGCTCGTTCCCGGTCGAAAAGGGCATCGACACGCTGCACCTGCCCGCCCTCACGAAAATCGATAACCTGAACTACCGACCGCGTCGGCTTGAAGTGGGCCTCGAGCGTCTCGTGCGGCTCCGGTCGGAGACCTTGTACGCTGCGCTCATGGCGTTCAGACCGGACGCGTTCATTGTCGACAACGTGCCGCGAGGGGCGGTTGGCGAACTGGAGAAATCGCTGCGCACCCTCCGCTCCGGGGGACATACGTATACCGTTCTGGGTCTGCGGGACGTGCTGGATGCTCCCGAAAACGTCCAGCGGGAATGGCTGAAGCCCGAGAACCTTGCGGCGATTCGAGATCTCTACGATTCCGTCTGGGTCTATGGCGATCCGCAGGTATACGACGTGGCCAACGAGTACGATTTTCCGGAGGACATTCGGCGGAGCATTCGATTCACCGGTTACCTGCATCCATTGGCGGACCGCGAGCCGTTGGACAGCACGCTGGTTCGCGCAGGAGAGGAGCCGGATATCTGCGTGGTAGGCGGCGGTCACGACGGAGAAGAGCTCGCTACGGTATTCGCGGACGCATGCGCGGTCGATCATCGGCCAGGGATGGTTCTGTCCGGACCATTCATGGGAGAGTCCGCAACTCGCCGACTTGCAGAGCATCCAGAGATTTCGGTGCGACGGTTCGTGCCTGACCCGATACCGCTTTACCACGGTGCACGAAGCATCGTGTCGATGGGTGGCTACAACACCGTAATGGAGTTGATCGCTCTGGGTCAGCGCGCGCTCATCGTGCCGCGCGTGTCGCCGCGGCAAGAGCAGCTCGTGAGGGCCACGGCTCTCAGCGAACGTGGACTCGTGGACCTACTTCATCCGGACGAACTGAGCCCCGAGCGCATCGCTGACTGGCTGCGTGCCGAGCATCAGACTCACACCGGTGCCCCCGCATCTCTCAATATGGACGGTCTCTCTGCAATCGTACAGAACCTCCGGCATCTCGTAGATCGATACCAGGCCGACACCGCACTCGCCGGATAAACTCACACCAGACTCTGATCCCATGGGAACCGTCGGCTACGTTGTCAAACGCTATCCACGATACTCGGAGACGTTCATCGTCAACGAGATACTCGCCCACGAGAGAGCGGGCCTCGACCTGGCAATCTTCGCCTTGCGCCCGTCGGTCGATACGCATTTTCAGAGCATCGTGTCTGAAGTTCGTGCGCCGGTGTGTTATCTCGACACCCCCGGTCGAACAACGGAATTCTGGAGCCGGATCGCAGGGCTTTCGAGTCGCTTCCCCCGGATGTGGGAAGAGCTCGCAGCCGGTCGCAGAATGCACGCCCGCGACGTGTACCAGGCGGTAAACCTCGTGGAGCGGGCGACCGAAGCGGGTGTTACCCATTTGCACGCCCACTTCGCTACGTCGGCAGCCGATGTGGCCCGGCTGGCGAGTCGCATTTCGGGAATCCCGTTCACGTTCACGGCGCACGCAAAAGATATCTTTCACGAGGACGTGGATACGGTGGCCCTGGAGCAAAAACTGACGGACGCGGACTCGGTCGTGACGGTGAGCGACTACAATCGTAGCTACCTTGGTCGTCACTACGGTCATGCCGCCTCGCGTGTCCGGCGCATCTATAATGGGTTGGACGTCAACGAGTTTCGCTTCTCGCTACCGCAGAAGAGACGGCGGAAGATTCTCGGAATCGGCCGCCTCGTCGAGAAGAAGGGGTTCGACGTTCTGATACGAGCGTGTGCCGTATTGCAGCGCACCGGCTCGTCGTTTGAATGTCAGATCGTTGGCGACGGCGATCAGAAACCGGCACTCGAGCAGTTGATCCGGGATCTGGATATTGGAGATGTAGTGACGCTGGCTGGCCCCAGGCCGAGAACCGAGGTCATCGATCTCGTTCAGGAATCGGCTGTGTTCGCAGCGCCGTGTGTAGTCGGATCCGACGGTAACCAGGACGGACTTCCGACGGTCCTTCTCGAATCGATGGCGCTCGGAACACCCTGCGTGTCTACGGACGTGACGGGAATTCCGGAAGTCCTGCGCCACGGTGAGACCGGTCTCATGGTCGCGCAGCACGATGCGAACGGTCTGGCAGACGCGATGGCGAGGCTGCTCGAAAATGCGGATCTGAGCTGCCGACTGGCGGCGAAGGCGCGGGCGCTCATCGAATCGGAGTTCGACATTACGCGCAACTCGGCGAAGATGCGGTCGCTGTTTCGCACCAATGCGGTCGACCCTGCAACGGCGCCCGGACTTTTGTCGCTGGGGAGGGTCGCATGAGAGTTGCCTTTGTCTCGTCAGATCCCGGCGTGCCCGTCTTCGGATCGAAGGGATGCTCCGTCCACGTGCAGGAGATGCTACGGTTCTTTCTGCGTGAGGCCGGGGCCGAGGTCTCGCTATACACGTCCCGCACGGGCGGAGAGGCGCCGGCGGAATTCGGTGAAGTCGTCGTACGTCCGACAGAAATTGCGGGCGGCACCCACAGGAATCGCGAGCTCCAACTTGTGGAGCTGAACCGGGAGGTGGAATTGCTGCTCGAACGCGACGGCCCGTTCGATCTGGTTTACGAGCGCTACGCACTTTTCGGCCATGCAGGGATGACATACGCCCTGCGCGCCTCCATCCCCGGCGTGCTGGAAGTGAACGCCCCGCTGATCGGCGAACAGCAACGCCACCGGCAGCTTGTGCACGCAACGGAGGCGGAGCACAATTCTCGGATGGCATTTGACGCGGCGTCATCGATCGTCGCCGTGTCGGATGGCGTGAAGGAATATGTGGAGTCGCTGTGCAGCTCGCCCCACAAAATCCACGTGGTCCCCAACGGTGTCGACCCCGGCAGATTCAGACCGGATGCGACGGCGACGCTTCCCCGCAAGCCGGGTGCGTTCACCGTCGGTTTCGTCGGAAGCCTGAAACCATGGCATGGTCTTCAGGATCTCGTCGAGGCCTTCCGGATACTCAGACGCGACGTGCCCGAAGCAAGGCTGCTTGTCGTAGGTGATGGGCCGGAGCGCACGTCTGTCGAAGTGGCGCTCACGGACGCGGATCTGTCCGATGCTGCACACTTCACCGGGGCCGTTTCTCACGCCGACGTACCCGGGTGGCTTGCATCCATGGATGTTGCGGTCGGGCCGTACCCGCAGGAGACGAACTGCTACTTCTCACCGCTCAAGATCTTCGAATACATGGCTGCCGGACTGCCGGTAGTCGCCACGTCGACGGGTCAGATTCCGCAGATCGTAGATGACGGCGAGACGGGCATTCTGACTCGGCCCGGACGACCGGACGAACTCGCGTGTGCTCTTCAACGACTATATCGCGACGGAGCACTTGCGGCCTCTATGTCGCGCACGGCGCGGGAGCGGGCGGTGTCGAGACACACGTGGTCCGCGGCGGGTCATCGAATTCTTGAGATCGCCGGCCTCGCTGTCGACTCCTCGGAGGTGATTGCATGAGTCGCCCCGTATCGGTCCGACAATCGATTCCGAGTCTGTTTCGTACGATCCGGCATTTCTGGCCCTATATGAGCCAGCACAGGATGCTGATCGCCGGATCAATGACGGCCCTGCTTGCAGGCGTCGCGCTGCGGGCTCTCGAGCCGTGGCCAATCAAGATCGTCTTCGATGAGGTGCTCGGCATGGGTTCGGGCAGTGGTGCCACGACCGACCTGTCGCCACTGTCGTTGCTCGCTCTGGCCGGTGGTGCGCTGGTCGTGATACTGACGCTACGGGCCATAACGACCTATGCGAACAAGGTAGGATTCGCACTGATCGGGAATCGAGCCCTGACGCAGATCCGAGCGGATCTCTACGAGCACATCCAGTGCCTGTCCCTGTCGTTTCATACCTCGGCGCGACGTGGCGATCTGATCGTACGCATGACGGGCGATATCGGCCGACTGAAAGAGGTTACAACCACGGCGCTGATGCCGCTCGTGGCCAGCGTGCTGATCGTTGTGGTCATGGCGTCACTCATGATGTGGGTCAACTGGCGTCT
>JABDKH010000102.1 GCA_013002345.1 Rhodothermales bacterium | reverse complement strand
CTCGTGACCTCCTGGGAACACGCCGGTAACGCCGTCAGCACGATCGCCGCTAACACCAGCACAGCATGGCGACCGCATCCAGCGCGCCCTGGCCGTCGTGCTCCCGGGAGAGTTGACAAAGGATCACCGACCGATTCCATATCTACAGAGCCTGTGTAACGCCAGGTACCGGAACGGGGTAGTTGCCTTTCTCGTCCGGTAGAACCGGGGGATCCGCATCGAATGCGAAACGCTCAGGCATCAAGTTGAGGTTCGAAGCGAGAGCCGCGTCCCAGTTTACGATGTTGCCGGAGTATGTCGCCATACGTCCCATGATGGCGGTCATGGTAGCCACAGCGCCGTTCTCCGCATCAGCGTATTTGTATTCGCCCGAGGCAATCGCCGCAAACAACTCGTCGTGCTCAACCTGATACGGATTCAGGTCGTCCTTGCCACGATGCTTGAAGATCGAATGACCCCACTGGTCGAGAAGTTCTCCCGGCGCAGGCGCGGTGCCGAGCGTGCCCTGGAACGCCTCGGAGACTCGATTCATGCAGACGGGCATATGACGACACTGGCTCTGGATGAATGTCCCGTCCGCATATTCATATTCAACCGAGTGATGATCGAAGATCTGTCCCGAATCGGGCCCGATCCGGACCTGCCTGCCGCCCTGTCCCTGCGCTCGAATCGGGTGTCCTTTCTTCACCCAGTTGGCGACGTCGAGATTGTGGATATGCTGCTCCACGATATGGTCACCACACAGCCAGTTGAAGTAGTACCAGTTGCGCATCTGATATTCCATTTCAGTCTGTCCTGCCTGGCGCTCTCGCACCCATACCCCCTCGCCGTTCCAGTACACTCTGCCTGAGACGATGTCACCGATCACGCCCTCATGAATGCGCCCTACCCACTCGCGGTACACCGTCTCATAGTGCCTTTGCAGTCCGACGACGACATTCAGTTTCTTCTGACGCGACTTCTCCGCAGCCGCCAGAATCCTTCGCACACCCGGAGCATCAGTAGCCACAGGTTTTTCCATGAAGACATGCTTGTCGGCTTCGACGGCGGCCTCAAAATGAATCGGGCGGAATCCCGGCGGTGTTGCGATGAGCACGACGTCAACAAGTGGTATCACCTGCCGGTATGCATCGAATCCGACAAACTTTTGTTCGTCCGGCACATCAATCCGGGTGCGATAGTCGAGAGCACCGTCCGCGGGTGCATCGCTGTTTTCGGGATTCAGCAAGTTCGAAAGACTCTCGTCTAGCCGATCGCGAAAAGCATCGGCCATCGCCACAAGTTTGACATTCTGACCGCTGCTCAGAGCCTGGAGCGCAGCGCCTGTGCCACGGCCGCCACAACCAATCAGCCCAACCCGGATGGCATCATCAGATGAGTAGTATGCGTTTGCGCTCAGTGGAAACCGGCTGGCCATCAACGAACCAACAACGGCCGCCGAACCCTTGACGAAATCACGGCGACTGACCGCCTTCTTGTTTTCAGTCTTGTCCATTTGAGACCTCACGTCTTCTGTTTTTCTGGCTCGTGGCGGCCTACTCTCCGAGTACAAGTCGCCAGAAGTTCTCCTGCTCCTCACCACTGACCGGCTTAACCGGCCTGACGAGTCTAAACCCGACAAAGGGGGAATCGGTGTTCCACCAGTAGCTCTTCGGAATCTGCGGATCGCGTCTCTTCCAGTTCAAGTTTGAGCGAAGCCGCGCTGCGCATCTCAACGCGTCCGGATCGTCGTCGTACGCGCCGCCACGCACCGTTCGCGGATGCAGCCGGGTCGGTTCGACCCATGGACTATGCGCGGAATCCGGAAGGAGTGAAAAAGCGTCGGCTGCATATTGATCGAGGGTCCATTCGGCCACGTTTCCGTGCATGTCGTAGAGGCCCCAGGCATTCGGCCCTTTCTGACCCACAAGATGAAAGACCTCGTCGCTGTTGCCATAGTGCCACGCATGGTCATCCAGGGCAGTCGCATCATCTCCGAATGAGAATGGTGTCCCCGATCCGGCGCGGCAAGCATACTCCCACTCGGCTTCCGTCGGGAGTCGATAGAAGTGTCCGGTCTTGTCGGACAGCCATTTCGCGTAGTGAAGCGCAGCCCACTGGGTCATGCCGGCGGCAGGGAATCCTTGGTTTCCCATGCCATGTGCCGGATCCTCATATGGCGGACTCGGCCTGGCCACAGCATCCGCATTGAAGGTCGTGGAGTCCGCCTGCGAGACATTGCTGTCCAGATTCTCGTATCGGAATACGGCGTACTCGTCGTAGGTAACTTCATGGGTCGACATCCAGAACGAGTCCACCGACACCCTCCGGCGCGGCCCTTCGTCGGTGTCGCGGCCCACCTCATCATCCGGACTGCCCATCAAGAAGCTGCCACCCTCGACCAGCACCAGTTCAAACACGACCCCCGTGCCGGCAATCGTTTCTTCCGTCACCCGGGAGATCGCCGAATCGCCGTCCGACCGATGTGGGTCAGCCATGAGCGAAGTCTGACCCGAAACGCTGGCAGGAATGAGCAGGGCGGTACTGGCAGCAAGAATGATCGATCTTCCACCCGACCGAATCGGGCTATGCGAGGTCCTGTTGCCGCAGAGCATCCTTCAGTAGTACCGAGAGAGAGTTCGTTAGTCCCAATGTAGGGATGATCAGGAAGTCCCGCAGAGCCTGATGACAGGCGTTCGGAGCCATCGGCTCCTGAACCAGTATAAAGCTAATGCCTGCGTGGAATGGTCCTCGCCGCAGAGGGATCTAATTGAAGATGGCGGACAAACGGAACATACCGCTTCCTCGCGATTTCTCGCCCCCGCACCAACACTCCACAGTGTTCAACACATGAAGAAGATTTTTTGGATAGCACTGGTCGTACTGCTCACTGCCGCAGGTTGGTGGTACTATTCGAGCGACGGTGAGACGACCCTATCACCGTACCGATTTGTAACGATCGAGCGTGGCGACCTGGAGGCGACCGTAGCGGCCACAGGTAATCTCAACGCCGTGACCACCGTACAGGTCGGGACCCAGGTGTCCGGTCGGGTCGACAAAATCTTTGTCGATTTCAACGATCGTGTCAGGCGCGGTCAACTCATCGCGCGAATCGATCCGACGCTGCTGGAGCAGAGTGTGCGGGATGCGGAGGCACGGCTAGAGCGCAGCAATGCCGAGATGGCGCATCGACAGCGTGAGTTCGACCGCAACCAGAAGCTGTACGAGAGCAAGGTCATTACCGAGACCGAGTTCAACACCATCCAGTACAACCTCGATCTTGCCAGTGCGGACCTGAAGAGTGCCAAGATCAGTCTGGAACGAGCCACGCAAAATCTCTCTTATACGGCCATCTATGCACCGATTGACGGTGTCGTAGTCGAGAGAAATGTGGACGTCGGCCAGACCGTTGCCGCCAGCCTGTCCGCTCCGCAGCTCTTCCTGATCGCGAATGACCTCGCCCAGATGGAGATTCTGACATCGGTAGACGAAAGCGACATTGGAATGATCAAGGAGGGACAGAAGGCCCGGTTCACGGTCCAGGCATATCCCGACGAGACGTTCTACGGGTCCGTGAGGCAGGTCAGACTGCAGTCGACGATGCAGGAAAATGTCGTCAATTACACGGCCGTCATTGACGTGGACAATTCAGACGGAAAGCTGCTACCCGGCATGACTGCCACGGTCGACTTCCTGGTTGAATCAGCGAACGACGTGCTGATGGTCTCCAATGCTGCCCTGCGATTTCGCCCCACTCAGGAGATGATCGCGTCGATGCAGCAACGCCTTGAACGGGAACGAGAGCAGTCGCCGGACTCGGCGCAGCAGCAGGGTGCTCAGAGAGCAGGAGGGCGCGGCATGCCTGGCGGCGGACAACCCAACGGGTTCCAGCGTCCGGCAAACGTCAGCACGCTGTGGTACCTCGACGAGAACGGTGAGGTCGCGATTGCCCGGGTCCGTACCGGAATATCGGACGGACGAAGCACGGAGATTACGGGAAGGGCCGTCGAAGAGGGACTCGACGTAATCACGGCTGCGACCGGCGGGACACAGGCCACAAACAGCAATCCGTTTCAGGGTCAGACACAGCGACGTAGACCCGGTGGGTTCTAGGTGGAAGCGCACATGACATCGGAGCCCGTTATCAAGATTGACAATGTCGCGCGTGTCTACACGATGGGCCAGACGCAGGTCCACGCCTTGCGCGGACTCAGCCTGACGATCCGAGCAGGAGAAATGGTGGCGATCGCCGGTGCATCCGGGTCGGGTAAGTCAACTCTGATGAACATCATCGGCTGCCTGGACTATCCCACATCGGGCGCCTACGAGCTTGACGGCGTCCGCGTCGATACGATGGACCGGAACCATCTGGCCGATGTACGTAATCAAAAGATCGGTTTCGTGTTTCAGGGTTTCAATTTGCTGCCGCGAACGTCTGCACTGGAGAACGTCGAGCTTCCACTCTTTTATGATCGCACGCATCGCGATCTCGACATAAAGAAACTTGCCACGGAGGCGCTCGAGCGTGTGGGACTCGGTGACCGGCTGGACCATGAGCCGAGCGAGTTGTCGGGTGGTCAGCAGCAACGCGTGGCCATCGCCCGGGCACTCGTGACGAGACCCACTATTCTCCTCGCTGACGAGCCGACGGGCAACCTCGACAGTCGCACGTCGGTCGAGGTGATGTCGCTCTTTCAAGACCTGAACGACGCCGGAACCACGATACTGCTTGTGACACATGAGCGTGATATCATCCAGTATGCGCGGCGTATCGTGGAATTGCGCGACGGGCAGGTGATCGTCGATGAACCGATCACTGACCGTGCGTACGCTCGAGTTGAACTCGAGCGGCTCGCTAAACTCGAACCGGTGTCCGCATGAAAACGTCAAATCTCATCAAAGTGGCGTCGAAGAGTATTCGCAAGAACAAGATGCGGACTCTGCTCACGATGCTCGGTATCATCATCGGTGTGGGCGCCGTGATCGTGATGGTGGCCGTAGGAGAGGGTGCCCGTACACAGATTCAGGACCAGATCAACAATCTGGGTACGAACATGATCGTGATCACGCCCGGGTCGTCGAGCCAGGGCGGCGTCAGCCACGGTGCGCAGAGCTACAACCGGCTCAGTATCGACGACTACGAAAAGCTCCAGCGTGAGGGCACAATGATTTCTGCCGCGTCGCCCGTTGTGTTCACGCGAACCCAGGCGATCGGCGGCCAGGGAAACTGGCGGTCTACGATAAACGGGGTTTCGGACCAGTTTGCGGTGATCAGAGACTGGGAGCTGGCCTCCGGAGTGTTCTTCGACAACGCAGACCTGCGATCGATGCGAAAAGTCGCGGTCCTCGGCAAGACCGTGGCGGACAACCTCTTTCCGGGAGAAGATCCCGTAGGACAACAGGTTCAGCTTAGGAACGTGCCCTTTGATATCGTCGGAGTTCTGGCCGAAAAAGGTCAGACGGCTAACGGTAGCGATCAGGACGATGTCATCGTTGTTCCATACACAACGGCACAGACGAGGCTGAGTGGATGGAGTCGGATTTTTCAGATTCTTGCCAGCACGTACTCGCCTGCGGACATCCCCGCCGCACAGGAAGAAATGCGGCTGATCATGAGGGAGTCACACCGACTCGCCGAGTGGGACGAAGACGACTTCACCATCCGAAATCAGACCGATCTGGCTGACGCCGCACAGGGTACGACAGAGGTCATGTCAATCTTGCTTGCTGCCATCGCGTCGATCTCACTCCTCGTTGGCGGGATCGGCATCATGAACATCATGCTGGTGTCGGTGACCGAGCGGACCCGGGAAATCGGTATTCGCATGGCCATCGGCGCGCGCGGCAAGGACGTGCTCACACAGTTCCTCATCGAGGCGACCGTAATGAGCATCCTGGGCGGTCTGATTGGCATTGGACTTGGCTTCGCCGGCGCAGCAATCCTGGCGTCGGCCACCGGGTGGAACACAGTGATCGCGCCCGACATGGTGGTCGTGGCGATCCTGTTCGCTGCCGTGGTCGGCATCTTCTTCGGCTTCTATCCGGCGCGAAAGGCAGCGGCACTGGATCCGATTGAAGCGTTGCGGTACGAGTAGGGGCACGGTGTTCCACGACACGCACCGATCCATAGCGTGCATGGCCGCGGGATAGCGTCGCCTGCCGCCGAATTCGACCGGCGAAGAACAGGGACGAACCGCGGGTGACCGGGCCGCGGCGCGAACCGTCTATCCGAGATCGAACCACTCCGGCTCGAATTCTATCCTCTTGTTGCCCACAATCGCTTCGTTCGCCTTGATCGCCACCACCGTCGCATCGTAACCCACCTTAAAGTTCGCGACGGGATCGTAGGGCCCGTAGACGAGATTGTCTATAAACGCTTCAAGACCGTAGAACAGAGGCGTTTCAACGTTGGGATCGTCGGCGGCCGGATCCAGACCCTGTGCTTCCAGCTTCGTGGCGTTCGCGACGAGGGCAATCCCCTTCTCTCGATAGAACGTGTCTTTGCGGGCATACACTTCCCAGCCCAGAAGCGGCGCATCCACCTCTTTGAACATCCATCCCTTGCTGTTGCGCAGCATGATCGTACTGTCGCTGCCGTAGAACATGTCGTAGGCGCCGTCGAATGAGCTCGTCAGTGTCGCGTCATACAGCAGACGAATACCACGTGGATACTCGAACACGGCCTGTATCGTGTCGGGGACCTTTCGGCCGTCCTTCCAGAGAACCACCTGGCCAAAGCCCGTCACTGCTACCGGCCGTTCGCGCAGAATCCACGAGACCGTATCGACCTGATGTATACCAACCTCCCCGACTAACCCGGTCGACAGGGTCTCGTCGAGTCGCCAGTTCAGTTCAGTTTCCCTTTCCCGACTCGGAGACGCCCTGCGCCAGCTTTCCTTAGTGTGCCATTGCGATCGAGCCATCGTCGGCGTTCCCACCGCTCCACTGCGGATGAACTGGAATATGTTGCGATGTTGCGGGTCCGACCGGTACATCAGCCCGACCTGAAAAACCTGCTCCGGGCTGCCCGCCGCAGCCTGTGCGATCACTCGTGCGTCGTCGATCGACGACGCGAGCGGTGCTTCACAGTACACGTGCTTCCCTGCTTCAAGAGCGGCAACCACCAGTTCACGATGCCGATGCGTCGGGACAGCAAGGATGACGGCCGGGACGTCGGAATCAAGGAGTTCGCGATAATCCTTCATGCGGGCTGCATCTGGCAGAGCCCGCTCGGCACGCCTCAGCATCACGTCATAAGTGTCGCAGACGGCTGCCAGTCGAACTTGGGGCATCCTCCCTAACGTCGACGCAATCTCGCGACCCCACTGACCGTAGCCCACGAGACCGACCGAGACCGGCTCGTCCTGTTCCGACGTTTGCAGCCGCGTACGAGAGCGCGAGCGCAAATCGGAGCCCGTACCTACAAAACCTGCCAACGGCGCAAGGGAGCTTTTCTTGATAAACGAGCGGCGCGTCAGTCCGCCTTTGAGTCCGTCTGAATCGCGTTGATCGTTCATAACCAGGTGTCAGTCTTACTGCGTGGAGTCCAACAGATCTCTCCGTGGACTGGATAAATGCGATACCCACTAATCTAGATCGCGAAGTCGCAGTGTTCAATGATGGGAGAAGACTGTCGTCCGCCCGATGCAACGAGAATGCGGGCTTCAGGGTAGCCACGAAGAATCGTCTCCCTCTCCTCCGCCCCCGCGACCAGCAGAGCGGTCGATAATGCGTCGGCGAGACTGGCCGACCGGCACTCCACGGCCGACAGCGAGGCAGCCGAAACGGGTCGTCCCGATCTAGGGTCCAGCACATGTCCGAAGGTCGCGTCGTCCGCCTCAAACCATTTTCCACGAACGTCCGACACCGACATCGATCGATCACTGAGCGGAACGACGGCCAGTACTTCATCGTCGCCCGTGCCATCATTCGCGGCGGAGATGGCAACGTTCCAGTGCGGTCCCTCCGGTGATCGACCTGTAGCCTTCATACTGCTCGTGCCGCCGTGCAGAAACGCGTCACGCACGCCGGCTTCCTGCAAGATCGAAATGGCCTCATCGATCGCGTATCCCTTTCCGATACCGCCCAGGTCGATCTCAATTCCTTCTACTTCGAACCGGATGGTCCGTGCGTCCTCGTCCAGCCGCACAAGATGCATGCCCACGCACTTCATCACATCCTGCAGATCGGTCTGAGTCGGCACGCCGCCCTCACTCCCCGTGAATCCCCAACACCGCATCAGCGGACCGACTGTAATGTCGAAGGCTCCCATGGTCGTCTCGTGGACGTCCCGGGCCAACATCAGAAGACTGAACAGTCGAGGTTCGACGGGCACCTCGCCGGCATGGGCCGTGCGATTGATTCGCGAAATATCGCTCGCCGGTGAGTAGAAACTCAGCTGTGCGTCGAGCCGGGTCACTTCCGCCAGCGCTTCCTCGCCTGCCGCCCGCAGCCACGCCGGATCGCGGTCCCCACGAACAATCAGTTCGAAACGGGAAGCCATAGCCATCCTGGCAAGCCTTACGGTCTCCATGCGATGGCCTCGAAAATCCTCTGTCGCGTCGCGCTACGAGAGTTCGAGCGTACCGTACGTAATCGGGTCGATGACTTTGCCGCCGCCACCCGTCACTGTGCGTGTTTCGGCGTCGAAGTGCATCATCTCACCGAGCCGCTCCGACATTTCTGCCAGCGAGATGATTGTCTGCGCCTTTACGGCAACGTCGATGTTGCCGTTGGTCACGATTCCATTCCGGATCCCGTCATACCAGTTGGCAACGTGCGCGGGTATGCTCACGCCCGGCTCGATGTTGTCATAGCTTTCAGGATCGACGAGATCTGCAAACGGACGTTCCGGTCGCAGCTCCACCGCGTTACCTCCGAAGTAAAGCGTGGCTTCGTGTCCACGAATGACCTGGTCAAGCCCCTGCTCATTGACGGTACTACCGGTAACCAGTATGGAAAGTCCGCTCGGAAATTCCGCCAGAAGCTGCGTGTTGTCGGTAACGTCTCTGTCGGTAGTCACTTTCCGCGTTCCAAGACAGACGACGCGCGACGGAAACTCAGCATTACCGGTCGCAATGAGCAGCGGATGTATGCGGTGTGCCAGTAGATCTCCCAGAATCCCGCAACAGTACGGATAGTACTTGCGCCAGCGATGGTAGTGGTCCGCGCTGAACGGCCGATCGGAGACCGGTCCCAGCCATGACTTCCAGTCCATCACGTCAGGCGTGAGTTCCGGGTCGATTTCATAATTCCACTCGCCATCGGGCGCGTTCCGACAGTACGAATTCTGGCCCAGAACGGGTGCACCGATTCTGCCATCCCTGATGACATCGGCAGCCGTGTGCCACTTGCCCTCGGAGCAATACTGTGAGCCGATCTGGAATACTTTTCCCGTTCGCTTCACGGTGTCGTGAATCCGAAATGCTTCGTCCAAATAGCGCGTCATGGGCTTCTCGCAGTAGACGTGCTTTCCGGCCTCCATCGCATCGATGGCAATCTTCGTATGCCAGTGATCAACTGTACCGATAAAGACCGCGTCGATGTCGTCGCGATCGAGCACACGCCGATAATCGATGTATGCGTCCTTCTCCGGCAGTTCCAGCTCCACACGTGCGCGCTCGGCTCTCTTTGACCACACATCGCACACGGCGGCCCCGATCACGTTCTGATCCGCACCATGTTTCTTGACGGTGCCGACATGCGAATTGAAGCCCTGTCCACCGACACCGATGAATCCGACGTGCAGTCGGTCGTTCGCACCCATCACACCGGCCGCAGCGCCCGGTGCCACGCCGGGCTGAGTGATAGTCTCCGTGACGCCGGGGGCACATCCGGCAACGACGGCCGCCGTGGCAACCGCACTCTTCTTGATGAAATCGCGACGCGATGAACGATGACGACGAAGCGTCCGTTTACTTCTTTTCATGATAATGACCGTCTTGCGGTTAATTGCAGACCCGAAGATCACGCAACTCTAGTCGATCCGCGGAGTTGACAGGCGCGGGGTGTTATTGAAAAATAACACAGCGCGATCTAATTGCTAGAACGGCAGAAAATTCGCGCAACGAAGTCCACATTGGGCTTGTCGTCGAAATACTCCCGGCGATAGGCTACCTTTACTGGCCATCGAAACAGCCATCCAACAGGGTATGCGCACGCAGATCTTTACCTCCTACATTCCGCTCCTGGCTCTATTGTGCTCCACGAGCGTGATCGCACAGAATGCGACGCTAACGCTGGGTCCGGAAAGCACTCTCTGGATCGACGGTACGTCAAACAAAAGCGACTGGACCGTAACCGCAACAGATGTGGCCGGCGCCCTGGAGCTTGATGAGACTGGGATTCCGCGTCAGGCGACCGTGACAGTCGCAGCCGACAAGATCGAGAGCAACAAGAGCAAGATCATGGACCGGTTGATGTATCGAGCCTTGAAGAGCGATGCGCATCCGTTCATCACGTACACGCTCAAGGCAGCCAGAACCGCTGGGGAGGGCCCAGACTCGCTATCCACGGAAGGTGAAGTACGTGTCGCGGGCATTACGAAGGGAGCGGTGATGGACGTCGAATGGCAGATGTTGGACGACGGTGCTGTTCGAGTTCATGGCACCCACCCGATGAAGATGACCGATCACGGAATGAAACCGCCGACGGCCATGTTCGGGGCGCTTCACACCGCCAATGAAGTTGTGGTTCATTTCGATGTGGTTTTTGTCGGGACAGCCGACAACAGCGACCTGGAGCAAACGTCCGCGGCCGCACCCGGCAGGTAAGCGCCCGAGTCCGGACCCCGGCAACTCAGATCACGCTTCCTCGGTCTGCAGCGCCTCAGCGACGACCTTTTCCTGCACATTGCGAGGCATGGGCTCGTAGTGATCGAACGAAGCGGAATGCAGTCCGCGGCCCTGAGTGATCGACCGGAGAATCGTTGAGTACCGATAGAGTTCGGACTCCGGAGCCTGGGCCTTGATGCGCTGCAGTGAACCCTCGACGTCAATGCCCTGAATCCTCGCCCGACGTGTATTCAGATCTCCCATCACATCGCCTGTATACGAGTCCGGAACCAGCACCTCCAGATTGAAGATCGGTTCAAGCAACACGGGCTTCGCCTGACGAAATCCGTCGCGGAAGCACATTCGCGCGGCAGTCTTGAAAGCATTCTCGTTCGAATCGACCGAGTGCATCCCGCCATCAAAGACCACAACCCGTACGTCGCCCACCGGATACCCGGCGATTGGTCCGTCCTGTGTGGCTTCGAGAACGCCCTTCTGGATCGCACCGAAGAAACGTCGCATGTCGATGACACCGCCAACAATGCCGTCGATGAATTCGATGGTCGAGCCCCACCCGGTCTTCGCCTCCGAAACGCCGCGCACTTTGATGTCGTCCGGCGGACGGAATTCTCCGTCACGTGGTTCGACGAGCATTGAAATGTCGGCGAACTGGCCCGCACCTCCGGTTTGCTTCTTGTGACGGTACGTCGAGCGGGCCGTGGTCTGCACCGTCTCTCGATACGCAACGCGCGGCTTGTAGTACTCGACTTCGACGCCAAATCGGTGCTTCAGGCGGAACCGTGTAATTTCCAGATGCATCTCGCCCTGACCGCCAAGAACCATCTGGCTCAGGTGTGGGTCGTGAACAATCTGAAGCGATGGATCCTCTTCCGCGAGTTGGTGGAAACCCTGAGCCAGTCTCTCTTCCTCACCCTCGCGCGCAGACCTGACTGCCATCTGATACCGTGGGGCTGGGAATTCGATAGGGGCGATGACCACCCGGGTTCCCTTGCGCCTCAATGTGTTATTGGTATGGGTGTCCCGCAGCTTAACGAGAGCGCCGAGATCGCCTGCCTCCATCTTCGGAACGGCGTCGCGCTCGCGGCCATTGATGCCAAAAAGCTGACCAAGACGCTCGGTCCCTTTTGTCTGGGCATTCTCGAGATCGATGCCCGCCTCAATCGTCCCGGCAAAGACTTTGAAGAACGAGTAGTCGCCCACGTGATGCTCCGCCATGGTCCGGTAGACGAACACGACGGGGTCGGCGTTCTTGTCGCATGAGACCGGGTCACCTTCCGTCACCGCCGCGGGCGGCATCTCAACCGGCCTCGGGCATACGTTATCGATGAAGCTCATCAGTCGCGTGACGCCCACGTTCTTTGTGGCACTTGTCAGGAAGACCGGGAACAACTGCCTCGACAGCATCGCCTCATGCAGACCCTGCCTCATTTCATCTTCTGTCAACGTACCCTTCTCGAAGTACAGCTCCATGAGACTCTCGTCGTTCTCAGCCACATTCTCGATGAGTTCATTATGGAGTTGCTCCGCACGCTCGCGGAACTCAGGATCGATCTCCGCTTCCTTCGGCTTCCCTTTGCCATCCGGAAAGGTCAGCTGTTTCATCACGAGTACGTCGATGATTGTCTGTGAGCCAGCCGCCGCCGGAAACTGAACGACCGTCGCACCGCGCCCGAAGCGCTCGTGAATCTGGTCTATGACATCATCGAAACTGACATCGGGCTTATCGATGTGGTTGACCACAAACATCGACGGGATATGCGTGTCAACCGCGTAGCCCCAGGCCAACTCGGTGCCCACCTGCACACCTTCCGCCGCATCGATTACAAAGATGGCCGTGTCCACGATCTTCAGTGACCCTGCTACTTCACCCACAAAGTCAGGATATCCGGGCGTGTCCACAATGTTGATCTTGTGCCCTTCCCACTCGGCATGAACAAGTGACGCGAAGACGGACATCTGCCGCTCCTTCTCACTCGGGTGGTAATCACTCACCGTTGAGCCATCCACGATCGATCCCATGCGGTTGATCGCACCCGACGCAAATAGCATCGCCTCGGCCAGCATGGTTTTCCCGCTACCCTGGTGTCCAACCAGTGCGACATTGCGAATATGTGCTCCGTCGTAAACCTTCATATGGAATGTCTCGTTTAGTCCGTGCCCTGCGGCGTAAAGTCGGAAGTGCCCGAAATGACTGCCGGCACCGGCCCTGGCAGCGTAATCATGCGCCGATAACCCTTCATCAACGTCCGAACGCCAGCGACGTGTGGCCGGTGGAACCGGCCGTGAACCACATCATTTCACGCCCTGAAAGCCGCCGGTGAGGCGGTTGGCCGGACTGCCAAAAGGGGTTCGAAAGTTACATATTGAAGCAAAATAATCAAGGTCCGGTTTCGATGTGATGGCCGTGGGTGAGGAAACGAGGAAAACGAGCGATAAGCTGTCGCAGCTGCGTTAACGATGAAATCAGAAGCTGTTAATCTCCTTGCCATCGAGACGGCCAGGAACGCCTGTAGCGTTGCCGTCATCGGCTCGAACGGCGTGTGTGCAGGCGCCACGAACTTGCGGCCCCGGTCTCACGCGGAGCAACTCGTACCCATGGCCATGCGCGTTGTGGCCGCCGCGGGACTCAGCTTTCCGCAATTGGACACAATTGCCGTCTCGGCCGGACCCGGCTCTTACACCGGCCTGCGCATCGGCGTAAGCACGGCAAAGGGTTTCGCGTCTGCTTACGGAGCGCAGATTGTTGGCGTGCCGACACTTCAGGCCTACGCGCACGCGGCCGATCACCTCTCAAGACTGCGCCAGAACCGGCCCGAGCTCGTCGCCATTGCTCTCACTGCCCGCAGGAGCGAGCTGTATTTCGGTGTGTTCGAGATGAAGAACGGCGATGGACTGCCGTCGATGCTACTGGACGCCTGCGTTCTCTCGATAGACGATTCACTCGATGCCCTTGCCGGACTCGCTGGAGGCCGCATGGTGGGTGTCGCCGGAGACGCCGCGAAGGGTCTGGTCGCAGCCACAAAGGATCGCTTTCGTGCCATCGAGATGGAGTTCGTTCCGTCGGCGATGTCCATTGGCAAGATCGGCCTGGAACGCGCAAATGCTGGGCATGTTGATGATTTACGGTCGTTCGAGCCCTATTATCTCAAGGACTACGTAGCCAGGGTGAGTGACAAGTCAGTCTTTGAGCGACTGCCGACGTAGGATCGCGTTTCGTGGAGACACAAGTAGGCAAAGAAGATCTTATGGCCTGGTTTAGAAGAGAAAAAGCAGGAATTCAGACCAGTCTGAGCGATCAGATTGTGGTGCCTGAGGGCCAGTGGATCAAGTGTACGGAGTGCACGGAGCCCGTGCACCGACGTGAACTCGAAGACGAACTCCTCGTCTGCCCCAAATGCGGATATCATTTCAAGATGTCTGCGCTTGGCTACTTCGAGATTATGTTCGATGACGCGAGCTTCGAAACGTATGATGAGGACCTTCTCGCTGTCGACAGGCTTGGTTTCGTCGACCGAAAGAAATACGTGGATCGGCTTCGGGACGCGAAACAGAAGACAGGACTGAACGACGGCGCGCGAGCCGCCACCGGGCTCATTGGTGGTCGGGAGGTTTCCGTCGGTGCGATGGACTTTTCGTTCATCGGCGGTTCGATGGGTTCCGTAATTGGCGAGATCCTGGCGCGGGCCATCAAACGTGCGCACGATCGGGAGATTCCGCTGGTCATCATCGCGCAGAGCGGTGGTGCCCGAATGATGGAGGGCGCGCTGAGCCTCATGCAGATGGCCAAGACGAGCGCTCAGCTGGCGCGGTTGGCGGAGAAGGCGATCCCCTACTTCGTCTTGCTGACGAACCCAACGACCGGGGGAGTTACAGCATCGTTTGCCATGCTGGGAGACATTCACATGGCGGAGCCCGGAGCACTGATAGGATTCGCCGGGCCGCGAGTTATCCGCGAGACCATGGGGCAGGATCTGCCCGACGGATTTCAGCGGTCAGAGTATCTGAAAGAGCACGGATTTGTGGATCTCATCGTTGACCGACGAGAGTTGCGAGAGATGGTCATCCATCTACTCAATCTCGTTTACGAAGACGCCTGAGAGAATCCGTCCGCAAGCTCGATTCGGTCAGCTGACCTGGAACCGATGAACGTGCCTGCTCGCGTGCACCGACCAGGCGTAAAACGCTCCGGCCGACGCGATAGTCAGGACTGCGAGAATGGCCTTCATTGATCCAACCTCTGATTAATCCGCCCCTGTTATTACTATCGACATCCAGGACGGATAGTGAAATAGCTGTTAAGGACGGATAACGAGGACTTTGAGAGGATTTGCCCGCGGAAGGGGCACAGGTACGCCGAAATGCCTCATTCTGAAGACTTTTTAGCGGCCCGCTCAACCAGTTCCAGGCCTTCCAGCATCTCGAGTAGTTGGCGATTCTCCTTGAATACCTCCAGCGCCACAAGGGCGGACTCATCCACTTCGAAGCGACCGTAGGGTTGCCAGTAAACGAAGTAGCGGCCATTGATCCAGCCCCGCCACGCGACCGGCTCACCTCGAATGTTGAAGTAAACCTCTGCGGAATCTGTTCGGGCCTCAGACACCTTGTCCACGAAACGCCGCACACCGAGCGTGTCGATGGCGTTGATTTTGCCCTCGAACAAACGCTCTTCTAGCGGCAAGCTAGTGTCCTGAGCGCAGGCGGCTGCACCGACGACGATGCACAGTGCGAGCGTCAGCAGAACGACGTCACGAATCAATCTCATGGTTTACCCGGGGATATTGGACAGGCCTTAATGTAGTCCGTGCGACGCACCATGTCACGCGAAGCCATGCATCGGTCGCTACAGCGGTAAAGACCGACGTCCTGGAGATACGCCGAGGCTTACATCCTTGCGCGCGGTCCGGGTGAACTGCTGACGGACGGCGACAGAGAACACCCGCTATGCAACATACCGGACGAACGAGTCGTCGGGCCTGCCAGATAATCGGTTGCGACTCGTACCTTCTCGCACGATTCGCTGGCCGCGATCAACCAGCGGCCCGATATTGACGACTACGTCGCCTCTGCGATTACCACTGCGAATACTTGTGGACACGTTATGAGTTTTCCTCTCGACGAGGGACTGCTGGAAATCTTCTCCAACTCGTTCTACGGGTACGGCGCATACCGGTCTCCGCTCTGGTTTATCGGTCCACACGCAACCTTGCTTGGCCGCGACGGCGACGAAGCCGCTAGTCGTCTTGAGTTGTGGCACCGGCGCGGACAGCCGCAGACCGTTGATCTCCCACGATTCTATTCCATGATGGGTGAGAAACAGTGGTTCACTGAAGCCGCTCAACTTCATCGTGTGTGGAGTAAACTCGCTCGCATTGCGTTGGCCTTCCAGGACAGCGAAGCGACGGGGCGCGTGAGATCGTACCAGGCCGGGGAGCTCGGGCGGATGAAGGGGCACAACTTGCTGCTCCATCTGCTAGCTACAGAACATCTACCCGACGCCGAGTGGCCTTACTCGCGTCTTGAGACACCCTACCTTCGCCGGCCGGACCTTTACGTGGAGCGATTCGCTGAACGGCGCGCCCTGCACATCACCCGTCAGATTCGCAGATACAACCCGCGCGTCGCCGTCTTCTACGATCTGACAAACAAGCTCTGGTGGAATAAAATCACCGGTGCAGGGTTCGAGAAGTCATCCGTACGAGACTGCTTTGCAGTGCGAAAGGGCTCCACGCTTTATCTCATGGTCCGCCATCCGGAGAGCATCGGAACGAGAAACGACTACTTCACGAACGTAGGTCGACTGGCAGCATCCATGACGGCCGACGCCCGCGAGTGAACCCTACCAGTTCCACAGCACGCCTGTTGTGACGCCCCACCGAGACAGGTCGCCATCGTCGACACCCTCGAGACCGACCCTGATGCCTGCTCCCCTGCCGATCGAGCGTTGGTAGAAGATTGACCCGGAGAAGGAATTGCGCGCTTCGATGCTCGTCGTCCCGGGAAACGCAACGATTTCGCGACCCTTGGCAACTGTGAGACCGACAAACTCATCTGACGCACCGAAGTAACGCCGTACGGTCCCCAGTATGGCGTAGCCCATCGAACCGCCAACCTGCGTCGCACTTTGCCTCGCCCGCAGATACCAGTTGCCGATGTACTTGCCTGCTCCCACGAGCCAGGTATTCGCTCCGGAATTGACATAGTCGGCTCTCCTGTAGCCGGCCGAGAATTCCCAGCCGTTTCCGGGACCATGAAAGACCTCAAGGAAGATATCTGATCGAGGTATAACCCTGGCTCCAGGCGACACGCCAAGTCGCAGATTACCGTAGGTATGGGATCCGAAATTCCGGTACATATCCAGTGCGATGAACGGATCGTCTTCGCCATGGCGTCCGACCAGGCCGAGCTCCACGGCGTATGTTGATCGGCGTGGAACATGGCGTCTAACGGCAACCGCGTCCGTGCGCCACGCGGGACGACCTGAAGAGAATCGGGAGAACACGTGGACGGCCGACGTCGACCACTTCGCTTGAGAGGGTTGCGGCTCGTCAATGCCAATCGTTGAAGTCGAGTCGTTGACCACGTTTGCGCCTGCAACGGATTGAGCAGACAGGCAAACCAGCCATCCAACGAGAACGATAGCGAAAGAACCGATCACTGAACGCGTCATGATGATTTATTGACTTGTGGCAAAGCCCTTTCTTGTCATCTCG
>JABDKH010000101.1 GCA_013002345.1 Rhodothermales bacterium | reverse complement strand
GACCTCTTCGGCCGTTCCCCGCTATTCAGTAGACCCGACCGCTCAACTCCGTCGTCCGTACTCGGTCTGTCCTCTCGGGTGCGAGAGCCCCGCCATGTGGGTTTGTCCTTCAAAACTGCCATCTATGTTCTACTCCGACCCTGTGGGCCGACAGCTATATGTTCTGCCAGTCAGCTAGTCTGCTGGATGTACGAAGGATACGCTGGAAGGTGACGCTCGGTGGAGCAGGGCGCCCCTACGAAGCCGGGCAGACAACCCGAACGATTTGTGACGGTGAAAGCCCGGCGGCGCGCGGGCCGGCACGGGCTGCCGGCAGGTCGTATCGAGTCAGGTCGCGGCGGCGATCTCGTTGAAGAACCGCGCTGCCAGTTGCCGATCCGAGTCGTCCGGTTCGACGAGCGCCTTGCCGAACGACTTTATCGTGAGAACAGAGCAAGGCGCGGATCGAATTAGCTTGTCGGCCATCTCCCCGAGGCGGGCCCGCCGATCGCTGGTGTGACCATGAGAGTGAATCACCAGCATATCCACTCCACGCTCCGCGATCCTGTCAATCACAGACTTATCGACCTGCCCTTTTCTAACTACAAAATTACAGAAGTCGACCTGGGTCGATTCCAATTCGATCTCCGGAGGCAGCATCGAAGTGCCTCCGTTTCGAACGTGGATGAACTCGATCTCCGCATTGTACAGGGTCGCCAGTTCTCTGCCGACGCGAATGGCCGACGGAGTGTAGTCGGAAAAGTCGATGGCGATCAGAATTCGTCGGATGTCGACTGGCCCATGAACGAATCGCGGGCTTGTCAGGAGGACCGGCCGATCCGCCGTGCGTACGACATACTCTGCGGTTGTCCCGATCACCTGTCCGTAAGCGCCGAGGTATGTCAGGAGGCGGTCGGTGGTACGGGATCCATGCTTGCCCATAAAAATGGCATCGACATCCAGTGCCTGCGACTGCTCGATAATGGCCTGGTCCGGTCGGCTAGCGGCAACAGCCTCGACCGTGACATCAAGGCCGCCATCGGCCACTTCCGACAGCCGCGACGAAAACTCATCCTTGAAGCGTGCCGCAGCCGGCGGTGTCGCTGCAACGTGAACCACGTGGACGGCGACATTCCGCTTCTCCGCCAGCCGCCGACCGAAGTGCAGAGCGGCCTCCGAGCCGGACGAAGCGTCTACGGGTACAAGAATTGATCTCAATGCAAGCATCTTCCGATCTGCAAATCCCTGTGTGGGGCAAACAGGTTTCTATTTCTCACCGGGAGCTCAGGTTTGATCTTCGGCCTGGCCATTCATGCGGCGTGGAAGTATCAGGACCGGGCACGGAGCCGTACGTACGACACTCTCGGCGACCGAGCCGATCAGAACGTGAGAGAGCCCCGTCAGGCCATGGGTGGACATCACGATCAGATCGCACTGCTGCTCGCCAGCGTATTCGATTATCTCTCGAGCGGCGTGTCCCTGCCGAAGGGCGAACGTTGCGTCGACCGACGGACCCGCGGCTTCCGCGAACAACTTCTCCATCTCCTCGAGTGCTCGTTTGTCGAGGTCCGGCCTCAGATCGTACACGGAAAACACGCCTGTATTGTAGAACGCCGGATGCATGGTTTCCTCGACGACATGCAGGATTTCCAACGTGGCCTGGTTTTCAAATGCGAGCTGCCTTGAAACGCTGAGGGTCCTTGCGGATTCCTCCGAAAAGTCAACCGGGACGACGATTGACTTCATGTGTTCGCCGAGATGATGGGAGGCCTCTCCTCCTATCGTCAGCACCGGGCATTCGGAGAGTCGAACGAGTTCCTCGGCAACACTTCCAAGTATCATCCGCCTGAAACCCCGACGCCCATGAGTCCCGCTCACAATCATCTCAATATCATGCGCGGCGGCGTATCGCAGAATGGCCGACGCCGGAGCGACGTCGCGCTCGACTGAATAGGACACCTTTGTGCCGTTAGCGATCTTCCTCTGTTTCGTGACGCGGCCGTACAGACGCTCTGCCTCGGCCGCGATCTCACGTTCCTTTCCGGCCACCTCTTCAGCCTCATCGAAGAGAATCTGAACATGAATAAGGTGCAGCTCGACCGGTCGACTTCCGACAAAGTCGAGGGCACTCTCAAGAGCCGACTCCGAGGCCGGTGAGAAGTCGACCGCCACAAGAACCCTTTCTGGCTTGAACACGGCGACGACGTCCTTTTTCATTTCAGCTACACTCTTTGAACTGGGATGGCTTGTCGATGGTTTTTTCCGCTGCGATGACATGAAGGTATCTAGAAGACAATGACGCGAGTGACGGGATGCTTCCCAGGGTCAGGTAAGGGGATACAGCCGAGTCTCGAAAGGGAATCCCCGTCATAATTTGTAAGGTCCGGGGTCTGGCCAGGGGCATTTAAGCACCCACGACCGAAGACGGCGCACGCAATCGAGTGGTGAGCACTCCATCTCGACGCATCCGGCGATGAAGAAGTGCCCGCATTCGGCCAGTGATCTGGCAGATTTCCGGCTCCTCCGCGTTCGGTCTCCGCCGAAATTGTGCCGTCGCATATGAAACGAGACCAGTACCAACTCGTTGATACAGCTCAACGTCCCGTCCAACCTGGATTCGCGTTGCGACCGCGCTCACACCACCTCATTCAACCCGCAAGAAGTATGCGCAGCGTTATCGTCCCCGTGCTTGTGGCTCTGGTTACATCAGCATGCGGGCCGAAATACGACCCGCCGCTGGGAACAGGCTACGAGTACGTCAATCAGGACCCGCGCGTTGAGTACGTAGGGCGAGACGCGTGCAAGGATTGCCACAAGGAGAACTACGAAACGTACGTCGCATCCGAGATGGGTCGGTCTTTCAAGAAAGCGACGCTCTCCAACAGCGACGCAAATTTCGCCGACGTAACTCCTCTCTTCGACTCCCAGAACAACATGTTCTACCTCCCCTTCAATCGGGGCGAGGAGCTCTTCATCATGGAGTTTCGGACAGTCGGCGAAGACACGACGCACAAGCGCATCGAGAAGATTGATTACATCGTCGGCTCCGGGCACCATACGAACTCGCACATCATGGACGTGAACGGCTACCTCTTTCAGATGCCGCTCACGTGGTACGTCCAGGACGGCCGGTGGGACCTGCCGCCGGGATTTGTCGACGGCAACAGGAGATTTGATCGACCGATCGAGGTCGAGTGTATGAGTTGCCATAATGGACAGCCGGAGCATGTGGCAAATTCAGGTAATCGATATCGACAAGTACCGGAGGGAATCGGGTGCGAGCGCTGCCATGGACCGGGCAAGTACCACGTAGACGAGATGGAGGCCGGTCGACTTGTGGATACAACCCGGTTTATTGACTACTCAATTGTCACGCCGGGACGGCTTCCGGCGGATCAGCAGTTCGATCTGTGCCAGCGCTGCCACCTGCAGGGAACAGCGTATACGGTGGCGCCATCCTCCTTCCTTGATTTCCGACCCGGAACAGCTCTTGGCGATGTGATCAAGGTCTTCCAACCCAGATATGCTGACTCTCTCGACCAGTTCATCATGGCATCCCACCCGGACCGCCTTCGCATGAGTGACTGCTTTCGAGTCGCCAGAGAAGCTGATTCCGGATACGAGCCCATGACCTGCGTCATGTGCCACAATCCGCACGTCGGCATCGACAGCACGGCAACAACCGATCTGTACAATACCGTTTGCCAGAACTGTCACTCGGTAGATCGCTCCAATCTTTGCTCGGAAGACGTTGAAGTTCGGGCAGCCGCGAACGACGACTGCTGGAGTTGTCACATGCCGATTTCGAGTTCGAAGGACATACCGCACGTGACCATCACCGATCACAATATCCGTATCCCCGAACCGGTTAGATCCAGATCGTCATCGGACGCGGCTGAGTTTTATCAACTCGCCTCGCTTACGGATGCGAACCCGTCGGCCCGCGTCATGGCTGAAGGTTACCTGACGCACTACGAGCAATTCGAACACCGTCCGTATTTCCTGGACTCGGCTGCCGTGTTTATGGATCGCGCACTCACTCAACACTCTGAAGTGGTACTCGTCCGGCCGCTCGTTCGACTCTGGTTTCTTCAGGGCGAATACGAGAAGGCCGCTGATCTGGGTCGCCGAATTACTGCGGATAGCCTGTCGGACGCGTGGACGCTGTATCGCATCGGTGAGTCGGCCGCCAAGATCGGCAATGTGCGGCAGTCCATTCGTTTCTTCGAGCGTGCTGTTGCCGAGGCGCCCGAACATCTTCAGTTCCGAAACAAACTTGCAACCGCGTATACCGCCGACCGTCAGCTGCCCCGTGCGACGGAGCTGTTCGATGCACTGTTGAAGGATCATCCGAAATTTGCCGACGCCTACAACAACCGCGGATTTGCGCGTGTTCTTCTGGGTGACCTGGAGAACGCCCAGGTCGACTTTGAGAAGGCGCTTTCGCTGAACCCGGATCTGGAGCCGGCTCTCGCGAATCTTGCGTCATTGTTCGCGAATACGAATAGACTTGATCGTTCGCGAAAGTATCTGGAACGGCTGATCGAGATGGATCCAGATAATCAGAACTACCGGCGACTGCTGGACATCATTGACAGTCCGGCAGAGGAAGGGATCTCCGACCGCCAGTAGTGGCAAGCCGGTAAATGGAAACGTCGATCGGGCAAACCGTGCGGGTGGGTTCGGCGTGTGCGCCCGTCGTCGCGAGTCAGCTGGCTCCTTCTCCCTCTACCCACTGCACAGCGTGTTGCATCAGTTCCGACGCCGTCGTGAGATTCAGCTTGTTCTTGATCCGCGCCCGGTACGACTCGACGGTCTTCACCGACAGGTGCAGCCTCTCGGCAATCTCGCGCGTGGCGTGACCCTTTCCCGTCAGTTCAAAGACTTCCAGCTCGCGATCGCTGAGTACTTCCAGCGGCGACTTGGTAAGGCTGTCCCGACCGGTCGCAATGCCAAGCAGGAGGCGCTCGCTGATTTCTTCGCTAACGTAGATGCCCCCATTCAACACGCGGCGAATCGCCTTGGCGATGACTTCCCCCGCCTGGAGCTTCATGATGTAGCCGCGGGCGCCGGCACGAATCGCGCGTTCTGCGTAGAGGGTCTCGTCGTGGCGAGACACAACCAGGATGCGGATCTCCGGGTGAACCGCCTGAAGGTGTTTTACGAGCTCCAGCCCGCTCATTCCCGGGAGGGAGATGTCGACGATTACCAGATCCGGCGACTCCTCCTCGATGAGATCCAGTGCTTCTTCAGCACTGGCCGCCTGTCCACGCACTGACATGTCCGCCTCAGCGTCGATAGTCAGTGCAAGTCCCTTACGCATCAAGGGATGATCGTCAACAATAAGGATCTTATTCATATCTCTACCTGTCTTCGTCAGACGTTTGCCTGTAGCGCGGCAGCTCCTGGAAGGGTACACACGATGACTGTACCTCCCTCCGGGCGACTCCGGACCTCAAGCGTCGCCCCGATAATCCGAGCTCTGTACCGCATTATTCGTATTCCCATCCCGGGGTGATTCTTATCAATCTGATCCGGAAAGCCGCGACCGTTGTCGAGGATTCTAAGCCGAACCTGCCCCTCGCCCGTGGCTAGGATGACCTTCACCTGCGACGCCTGCCCGTGTCTCACCGCGTTGCTGAGGGACTCCTGAGCAATCCGATACAGGTGGGTCGCAATCGTATTATCGATTTCGAGCTCGCCCCCAACTTGCTCGAACGAGCAGACCAGTCCGAACAGTTTTTCCGCGTTCAACAGAAGCCTCTGAAAGGCCGATGCAAGGCCACCCGAGTCCAGTTCAACCGGAATGAGCCCGCGAGCAAGACTTCGTGCGTATTCATCCGCCTCCCGTATCAGGTCGGTGACTTCCTCCACGTCCTCGGCCTCGGGGAGACCCTTTTCGCCAAGTCTCTTTGAAACATTCTTCATGATCAGACCGATACCGGTAAGCATCTGGCCCAGACCATCATGCAGGTCCTGACCAATCCTCTGTCTCTCCTGCTCACTGATATTCAGAATCTGCTGCTCCAGCTGACGCCGATCCGAGACATCCCGGATGATTCCCGAAAAGATCCTGCGACCGGGCAACTCAACCTCGCTCACGGCCAATTCCAGCGGAAACGTCTTGCCGCTCTTTCGCCGACCGATCACCTCGCGACCAATTCCGATGATTCTCTTGTGACCCGTTTCGAGGTAGCTTCTGATGTATGTATCGTGTTCCTCTGCGTACTGTCGAGGCATCAGTGCTGAGACGTTCTTTCCCACCATCTCCGATGCCTCGTAGCCAAATATTCGTTCGGCTGCGCTATTGAAGGATTCGATAATCCCCGTCTCGCTGATCGTGATGACCCCATCGACCGTCGTCTCGAGGATCGCCCGGTGTTGAGCCTCCCGTTCGAGCAACGCCTCTTCGACGGCAGCGAGTTCCGTGAAGTCCTGGACGGTGCCAACGAATCGTCCGCGACCGCTGCCCTCTTTCTCCAGTTCGCCTCTGCCGCACACTGTTCTGATCTGTCCGTCGGGCCGCACAATCCGGTAGTAAATTTCAAGGGAGTCCGATCCCTTTCGCGCAGCCTGAATGCGATCCCGAACCATATGCTGGTCCTGGGGATGAACTCGCTCCATGAAGCTGTCGAAATTCAGATCGAAGGTCTTGGAATCAAGTCCCAGGATCTGATATACCTCGTCCGACAGCGTAGCCTGATCCGTCTCAAGATCCCAGTACCAGGAGCCAATTCTCGCCAATCTCTGCGTATCGCGGAGTTCTCTGCGGCAGCGGTCTGCCACTTCGTGCGCCCGGGGATCTTCCTCGCGTCTTCGCGAGACCGCGATGATCGACTCTATTTCTCCGGACTCCCTGTTCCGAACCGTTTGGGTCGTGGTCTCGAGGCGGATGTAGTCGCCGTTCTTCTTTCGAATACGGTATTCCACGGTCACGACATCGGGAATCTCAAGCAGCCCGTCGTGGCTCTCGCGGACCAACGGCTTGTCGTCGGGATGGAAGAAATCGTAAGCGGATCGACCGACCAGTTCCTCAGGCTCGTATCCGAGGAGGCGTCGAGACGCCGGAGATGCGAACGTATACGTGCCGTCCGGTGTGTGCCGGCTGATCATGTCGGTGGCATGTTCCGCCAGCAGCCGGTAACGATTCTCGCTCGACCGGAGTTCAGCCTCCAGCGTGGACCAGCGGATCCGGCGCTTCGCCCGCAGCTCCATAAGCGCCAATTTTACATGGATCTCGTCCTGGTCATAGCGGTCAATGATCGTTTCGTCGAGATTCGCCTCGATCGCGGTACGAGCAGCGGACGGATCGGTGTCCGTCATATAGCCGACAATCAAGGTGCGCTCTCCGCCCACTCGCCGTACGAACTTCGAAAACTCGAATGCGGCCCCGTCGAGGCCGCACAAAAACACGATGTCGGAGCGGTGCCGGTCAAACAATTCACGTGCGGCATTGACGTCGTCCGTTGACACCACCGGATGACCTCGCTCTCCCAGCGCCCTGTGCAATGGCTTGCGGGCAGTCTGATCCTTCCCGAACACCAATATGTTCAGTTCCTGCTGCCCTTTACCGCCCAGAGTTGAGTGCTCGACCGCCAGCTCCGTCAAGGTGTTACCGTCAGCGCCGCGCGTCGACGTTCGATCGTGAGTCCCGCCCATCTTCATCGCCATGAATTAATGATGATCCCGCCGCAAGTATCGCAGGGAATCCCCGACAAGCCGTGTAGGGGATAGCCGCTGAATCATACGAACTCCACGGTGACCGGGTGATACCGAATTCGTAACTTTTAGAGCATAATTGGCACAAAAGGCTGAGTCGGGTGGATGCGTTTGCCCGCAACTCGCCGCAGTCAGCGTCGTTATAGTGGGATTCACCGGCCAGGTGCTACGTATGAAATTCAGCGCAAACGATTTTCCCTTCAATCGAGTCCTCACGCTCGACTACCTGATCGACTTCTGGCGCACGCTCGCTGCGGACGAATCGTCGCCACAGAATGCCATCGCAAGAGCTATCGCTCTCGAGGTGGATGCAGTCCCTGAACTGCACGGTACGATTGGGGATCTGGATGTTCTCCAGAATCACAAAGACATCCTGAGTCGCCTCATGACAGCCGTCTTCCCGATTGCGCATGCGGGTATGGGTATCGTTGCGGCCGCCCTGGTTCCCTACAAGATGTCCAGTATTTACTCCACTGCAGGACTGGACGAGCTGGGGATACTCGAGAACTTCCATCAAAGAACGACGGTGACCGGCGTCCCGATTGACGAGGAGGGATTCCTTCGCGGAAAGGCGGCCGGTGCCTACATGGAGATCCTCAAAGCATACTATGGGCTGGAGCACACGGCCGTATACCCGCTGGTCTATACCCATATTGACGAGGAGTCCGGCCTCCGCAAGTTCTACCAGATCATCTTTGACACGCAATTCGCCCGTCCGGTCGTAATCGGCAAGCTACCTGATCTTTCGACCGCGCAAATCGAAGTACTGCTCTCGAGCCCGATGAACCTCGAACTCTGGATGGAATTGCTACCACCGGAGAATTTCGAGTTCCACGGGTTTGTGGTCCTAAAGGCTCTCGATGTCACAGCGCAGGAGGTCCACTCGGCGCTGAAGAAGGATCTGTTGCAGAAAGATGCGTTCGCGAGCGAAGAATCCATCGACCGCCTTGAGAGTCGGCTTCGAACGCTTCTGCGGCTTCCCCGCATGCGCCTCGGTTTGATCGCGCTGCCTGACGATGACTTTGAAGAGATGTCGTATGCCCGCAGGATCGGTCGCAGCCTGCTGTTCAGCAACGACGTGATGCCGGAATGCCCTCAGCGTCACAACTCGGCATACAAGGCAGTATTTGAAAGCACCGAGCCAATCGTACTGAGCGATCTGCAGAACTGTGAATACTGCACCGCTCTCGAGCACCATCTGGTCGAGCAGAGTATCTCCAGCCTGATGCTCGCACCGCTCCGCTATGAGGGCAAGCTGATCGGCCTCATGGAGTTGGCGTCGCCGCGAAAGGGTGCCGTAACGAAGATCAATGCCATTCAGTTGATGGACGTGATCACGCTTTTTGCGACGGCGATGAAACGCACGTTGGACGAACAGGAAGACCGCATCCAGGCGCTGATGAAGCACAAGTACACGGCAATTCACCCGTCAGTGGAGTGGAAATTCCGCAAGTCTGTCTTTCATCACCTGGCGCGTGCCGATAACAGCAGGCCAGAAGAGACAGAAGTTGTCTTCGATGGTGTCTATCCGCTCTATGGCCTGTCCGACATTCGGAACTCATCCACCAACCGATCGACTGCCATTCAGTCAGATCTGATTGAGCAGTTGAGCCTCGCGCTACACGTAGTCGTAGAGGCCAGCAGTCACCGTCCGCTTCCCGCACTCGACGGCATAGGTTACAGGATCGACAGGTTCGTTCATGCCGCTGACCGAAACCCGACGACAGATATCGAAATTACTGCTCTGGATTTTCTTCGAACTGAGGTCGAATCACTCTTCGAAATGTTGTCGTCATTCGGCCCGTCGGTGCAGGAGAAGATCAAGACCTACCAACAGGCTCTCGATCCCAAACTTGGGATTCTGTACCGTCGGCGGAAGGAGTACGAGGAGAGCGTGGCCGTCATAAACGACACCATCTCACACTTCCTCGATCGGAAGCAGGTCGCAGCCCAGGCCATGTTTCCACACTACTTCGAGAAGTACAAGACGGACGGCGTCGATTACAATATCTACGTAGGAAACTCCATTGCAGAGAAGCAGCAGTTCGATCTCCTGTACCTCAACAACCTCCGCCTGTGGCAACTCATGACCACGTGCGGAATCGTCTGGGAGCTCGGAGGTACGGGCGAGCTGCGAGTCCCGCTCGAAACCGCCCACCTGATTCTCGTTCAGAATATCCCGCTGTCCATTCGATTTCGGGAAGATGAGAAGAAGTTCGATGTCGACGGGGCGTACAATGTTAGATATGAGATTGTGAAAAAGAGAATTGACAAGGCTGAAATCCGCGGTACCAGCGAGCGCCTCACCCAACCGGGTCACATCGCGATCGTGTACAGCCAGTCGGGCGAGGCTGCGGAATACAGGCGCTACCTCGACTATCTGACAGCCGCCGGATATCTGGTCGATGGTTCCCTGGAGGAGCTGAATCTACAGGACCTGCAGGGCGCAAGCGGTTTGCGGGCACTACGGGTAAGAGTTGCGGAAACGCCGCCCGACGCGGAAGTGATCGTGCGTCCGGACCGGATTCATGACGTGTCGGAGGCGCCGACTTCAGGCAAGGCCGTGGCCTGATCACGAATACTCAAAGGTCGTCCGGAAGCGACCTGGGGATCACCAGCCACTTGAGACGGCCACCCGCAGGCTGCACGTCCGACCATTTGTCAACATCGAACTGAATGCTGGCCATGGCCGCGGTCGGAAACTGAACCCCACCCCCCGCACTGAGAATCCGAATCGAGGCAGACCACGTCGGCTCGTGACCAACCAGCATAGCGGACGCGACGTCGTCATCCAGCCCATGCACGAGGTCGAGTACGGTCGACGGTGACGCATCGTAGAGATCTCGTGTCTCCACTACCTGCACGCTCCATTTGCCAGCCTTATTCGCAAGTTGTGCCGTCGTTCTCGCGCGCACAGCCGTTGACGTGATCACAACTTCCGGCACCTCGTCGATACTCTTCAGATAACGACCCATCTTCTTTGCTGCCTTTCGACCGCGCCGAGCAAGAGGGCGATCGTGGTCGGGCCCGTAGTCGGCATCCCAGTCCGACTTCCCATGACGAAAGAACAGCAGCGTCTTCATCAGTCGATGTCGTGAGGACGAATGACGGGGCGAGAGGTCGATCCCGGATTAGAGAGATCGATCGAGAGGCCCTCGTATGCGATGGTACTGACGATTCCGTGGGGCTCCAGTTCGTCGGACGCCATCTGCCCGATTCTATCCATCTCGTCATCCGTGCGATCCGGGTCATGATGAAACAAAACCAGACGACGGACGCCCGCCTGGATTGCCAGTCGGCAGGTGCTCATCGCCAGACTGTGGCCCCAGCCTTCCCGGTGCGGCATTTCGCGGTCGAGGTACTGAGCGTCGTGCGACAGCACGTTTGCGCCGCGACAGAACTCAACCATCTGGTCGAATCGGAGCGTCGGTTCGCCCGACTGGTCGAGCTCGTTGTCAGGCACATGGACGAATACCTGATCGCCCTGAGCGATCTTGAAACCGAGCGCCCCACCCGGATGATTGACGTTGATAGTCGTGAGAGTAATCCCGTGTTTGGCGAGCAGCGCTTCGGGGTCGTCGACAATCCGCACATCTGCCGACAGTTCGGCCGGCGTAATCGGCCAGTGAATGCCATCCATGAGCTTCAGCGGAGTCCAGGGACCTGTCGGCGACGGGTAGCTCACCAGCTGGATGACCCTCCCCGACTGAAACAGCGGCCCGAAGAGAGGAAAACCCATCACATGGTCGTAGTGGAGGTGAGAGACCATGACGAAAATCTTCTTGTCTGAACGGACGAGCGCCTTGCCCGCTGCGCGGATGCCGGTGCCCGCGCCTATGATAACGACGCTGTCTCCGATCTCAATGCTTACGCAGGCCGTGTTTCCGCCGTAGCGCACCGTGTCTTTGCCCGGACTCGGCATCGAGCCGCGTACACCCCAGTACTTGACGATCATTGCTCCGCCGCGATTTGTAATAGGTGGCTGACTGGTGACCGAGTTGTCTACGGAGAAACGGACCAGGTCTCCAGGACAAAGACCGCGATGAATGCAAACACACTTATTGAGATGCCGAACATGAACACCGTGTAGGAGGACTTGAGAAGCCCAAACTTGCGTTTCAGAACGGTGGCCATCCCATAGATGTCGCGCATCATGTTGCGATACAGGACATCCGTATCCTGCACCATCTCGGTGAGGCCAGTCACGAAGTCGTCCTCACTCAGTTGTGCCGAGTTACCGAAGTAGAGCAGGTTCACGTCCCTGGACAGTGCTTCGGCCAGCGTGAGATTCTCTGCCGGCTTGCCGCGCGGGCGAGCGGCGAGCACAGCAAAGACGATGGCCACCACGCAGCTGATCAACATGATTACGGTTGGTACAACAAGCCACGTATTCGTGTCGAGTTTCGGGGCAATCGCCGCCAGAATAATCGACAGAATCAGTCCGTTGATGCTGATCATGATGTTTGCCTTCGCGTCGGCCAGAGAAGTCAGATCCAGGTGCGCACGGTACGCGGATCTGAACATCGTTTCAACACCGCGACGACTGCCAAACAGCGTTTGCTCGTCGTTCGCTTTCTTCTTTTTCTTCTTCTTCTTCTTCTTCACGTCCCCGGCACCTGACGAGACTCCCACCCCGATTTCTTCCGGCGAACTGGAAGGCCCGCCATCCTGCGGATTATTGATATCCATCGACGTCACCTGTGCCAGAGAAACTTGCACGATAATGCAGCACTACGTAGCTATCAAACATTTGGTTCTCTCTCGTCCTTCCAACGCCCTCAAGGAACCTCCCGGCCCGAAGTGCTTCATGTAACGTATGAACTTCACCGTCAACAAATCCAACGTCAGTCCAACTCGTTTCTTTTCGGCCGCGCTTCTGTTTTTTGCGCTTTTCGGAACGATCACTTCGGGAGCGCAGTGCCAGGGTGTCGAGCCCGCTCCGGTCACGTCGAGTCACGAGATACCCTACATGCTTGACCAACCGTCCTTCGTTGCCGAACTGCCGAAGGCGCTGGACGAGATTTCGGGCCTCACGGCGCTGGACTCGTCGCGAATCGCCGCCGTTCAGGACGAGGACGGCGTTGTGTTCATCCTCGATGCCGCCTCAGGCCGTGTAGTCGATCGACAGCGCTTCAGGGGTGGTGGGGACTATGAGGCGATAGAGGCTGTGCAGAATGTCGTTTTCGTACTTCGAAGCGACGGTACGATTTTCGAGATTCGGAACTGGCAGGATGATGAAAACGCGGATCTGATCGTGCACGACACGTGGCTATCTTCGCGATATGACACCGAGGGTCTCGCCGTCACAGCGGACAGCACGGGACTCCTGGTGGCGTGCAAAGAATATGCGGGCAAGGGGTTGAAGGGAATGCGCGCTGTCTATCGTTTTTCACTGGCGTCATCCACACTGTCCCGTGATCCGGCCCTGGTCTTTGACGCACAGGCAGCCGAGGCAGCGATCCCCGAGGGCGTCGTTTCTCGCTCCATGCGGCGCCTCCTCGACATTCGTCGCTTCAAGCCGTCGGGAATCGCCATCCATCCGCTTTCCGGTCATGTCTACGTGCTGTCGTCGGTCTCTCGAAGTCTGACAATCTTCGATATGGACGGGAATGTCCTCGGCATTGCTCGTCTGGACAAAGATTTGCTGCCGCAGCCCGAAGGAATCACCTTCCTCGCGAACGGTGATCTGTTCGTAGCCAGCGAGTCCGGGCGTGGTCGCGGCCGGCTGTTGCGATATAGTTACACACCGTCCTAGCGCATTCGGACCATTCACTCGTCGACTTCTATGCTACCTCGATGTATTGCTGGCGCACTAGCGGTTACGATCGCGGTGACGGTCATTTCGTGTTCTCCAACTCGCATGTTCGTGGCCGAGTCCGCGCATGGGTGGCAGGAAGACGCCCCCACTTCCGACCAGGAGGTGTACCGCGTGTATCTGGTCGGAGATGTCGGGGCTGTCCAGACTGACGGCACCGACCCGGTCTTGGGAACGCTCAAGAAACACTTGGAGCTCGTGGATGAGCGGGCCGCGGTCGTGTTCCTTGGTGACAATCTCTATTGCTGCGGCCTTCCCGATTCAATGGATCCCGGTCGCGCCGATGCTGAGGCTCGTTTGCGAGCGATCCTGGGGGCTGTCGACCACTTTTCCGGCCGCATCGTATTTGTCCCCGGTAACCACGACTGGAACAGCTCGAGACCGGGAGGACTGGAGTCGGTCGCACGACAAGAGAGGTATGTGGAATCCTATCTGAATCGGGGAGACACGTTTCTCCCGAGCGACGGCTATCCGGGCCCCGCAAAGGTCAAGCTGGCTGACGGCATCACGCTGCTGGCCATTGACACAGAATGGTATCTGACGGACCAGGCAAAATCCTTCGGCGACGACGGCAGGAATGATATTCGGGAGAGAGATGATTTGCTGACCGGTCTTGCGGAAGAGATTCGAGATGAGGAGGACGAGAGACTACTCATCGTCGGCCATCATCCGCTCATGTCCAACGGACAGCACGGGGGCCATGCCCGGGCTCGGGACCATCTTTTTCCGTTGACACGATTCTGGAAGAACGCGTATGTGCCGCTTCCGCTGATTGGCACGCTCGGGGTCCTGTACGTCCGCTATCTGGGAGTCAGTGAGCAGGACCTCGCACACGTACGTTACCGCCGCCTGAGCACCGCACTAAAGCGAATATTCCGCGATCATGAACGCCTGGTCTATGCAGCCGGTCACGAACACAGTCTGCAGTACTTCCAGTCTGGCAAAGATCTGCACCCAAACCATTTTGTTGTCAGTGGCGCCGGTTCGAAGAGCAGTCATGTGGCGGGTGGCGGGGACGCCATCTTCACGGCTACCGGGCCGGGCTATTCAACGATCCATTACTATGGCGACGGGTCAACGTGGCTGTCATTCTGGCGCGTGGCAGCCGATGGCAATGATCCGATTCACGTCTTCAGAACCCGCCTCCACGCTGCCGAACAGAACTACGAGCCACCAGCTGAGACAGGGCCCGGAGACCCGATGGATCACCCGGACTACAC
>JABDKH010000100.1 GCA_013002345.1 Rhodothermales bacterium | reverse complement strand
TCCTCACATGTAACAGGAAGATGACGACGATCAGGGCCACCGCGAGCATCTCCTCCCACAGTTTGGTCTGAAGAGTCCTGACCGCCTGCTTGATCAGTCCGGAGCGGTCGTACTCTGTGACGACTTCTACTCCTTCTGGAAGACCGGGAGCAATCTCTGCGAGCCGCGCTTTGACACGATCGATCACATCCCTGGCGTTCTCGCCATATCGCATCACGACAATCCCACCCACGACTTCGCCTTCGCCGTTCTTGTCGGCGAGTCCTCTGCGCAAGTCCGGTCCCAGCTTGACAGTTGCGACGTCGCCGATTCGAACGGGCGTTCCGCCCTGTGACCGAAGCGGCACGTTGCGAATGTCTTCGAGGCTGGTCAGATAGCCGCGACCTCGAACGACGAACTCTCTCTCTCCGATCTCAAGAAGTCTCGCCCCGACGTCCGCATTGGATCGAACCAGCGCCTGCTTCAGGGTCGAGATCGGGATGTTGACCGCGCTCAGTTTGTGAGGGTCGACAACCACCTGATACTGCTTCACGAAGCCGCCGATCGACGCCACTTCCGCCACACCCTCCACCGACTGCAGCTCGTACCGAAGGAAGTAGTCCTGCACCGTCCGGAGCTCCGCAAGATCACGCGCTCCTGTTGTGTCTCTCAGTGAGTACTCGTAAACCCAGCCAACACCCGTCGCGTCGGGTCCGATCGAGGGTCGAACCGATTCGGGAAGGCGCCCTGCGGCATAGTTGAGATATTCGATTACGCGGCTGCGTGCCCAGTAGAGGTCGGTTCCATCCTCAAAGATCACATAGACGAACGAGAGTCCGAAGAAGGAATACCCGCGCACCGTCTTGGCGTATGGAACCGCCAGCATGGCCGTCGTCAGCGGATACGTGACCTGCTGCTCAACAATTTGAGGACCCTGACCCGGGAATTCGGTCTGGATGATCACCTGGACGTCCGACAGGTCGGGGATGGCATCGACCGGTGTGTTGCTTGCTGCCCAGATTCCGATACCGGAGAGCAGCGCAACGGTAAGGAGGACCAGAAGCCGGTTCTGGGCGCTGTATTCGATGATTCTATTGATCATGGTCAATCTCAATTGGATTCCGGATCGGCAATCCGGAAGCGTCTTAGTGGCTGTGGCCGGTCATGGCGCCGACGGCACTCTTGAGTCGCGATTCGGAGTCGATGAGGAACTGTGCCCGGGTCACGATTCTTTCGCCGCCGCTCAGCCCGTGGAGAATCTGGTAACTTCCTCCTGCAAGGATCCCGATCCGTACCACCGTCGGTGCGAACTGGCCGTCGCCAAGATCGACGATCACAATGTCCTGCTCACCCGTTCGTATGACAGCCTCTTCCGGAACGACCGGGGCGGGGGCAAGCGGCTTGCTCTCAATCCGCACGGTAGCATACATCCCCGGCTTGAGCACCTGCCGCTGTCCGGGCATGATGATGCGTGCGCGTGCGGTTCGTGTCTTTGCATCGAGCATGTAGTAGACATGGTCGACCCGACCTTCGAATGTCTTGCCCGGGTCATACGGCAGCTCCACGCGGACCGGCAGGCCTTCCTGCACCCACGGCAGATCCTGCTCATAAATGTCTGCGATCAGCCAGATCTTGCTGAGGTCGTAGATCTCCAGAAGGGGCTCGCCAGCCTGTACGTGTTGACCTTCGGTGACTGACTTTCGCATTACTTCGCCTGTCGCCGGTACGTTAAACCGGACCGTGCGCATCGGTTTTCCTGTGCGCTCCAGCTCGGCGATCTGGTCTTCCGATATTTCCCAGAGAATCAAGCGTCCTCGGGCGGCGCTCAGGAGGCGTTCGGCATCCTTCGCCATTCCTTCGATCGGGCTTGCCGACATCCGTTGCGCGTTACGGAATGCGAGCAGGTACTCCTCTTGCGTCGCGACCAGATCGGGCGAGTAGAGATCGAGCAAAGGTTGGCCCTTTGTGACGAGCGCGCCTTCATAATCCACGTGGAGCGCCTCGATCCATCCCGGTGTTCGAACGGTGACCGTGTGGATACCGCTTTCATCCATTTCGAAGCGACCGGTCGAGCGGATCTCACGACTCAACGAACGGACTTCGACGGTTGTGGTACGGACGCCGATCGTTTGTATTACAGACGGTTCGATCGAAACGATGCCGGCGGCGGCGCCTGTCGCGGGTGTCATCTGGTGAGCCGAATGATCGACGGTTTCAGATTGATTGGATGCCGTTTGCATCGTAGTCGAACCATCAGGTGGCATGTCCGTGGCGTCGGTGCCTGCCATCGAATCGTGGTCCGTATGGTCGGCGGCCGCGGCGGCTGCCATCTCGGCGAGCATAGCCTCGTGGTCGTGGCCGGGCTGTCCCATTGCCGGGTTTTCGGCTGCCGGTCGGTCGGCGTTCGGGTCCGTTCCGCACCCGGCTGTTCCAAGGACGAAAAGGGTAGACGAGATCAGTACAAGAGATCTTACGTATCCCATTGGGCAGCAACGATTTTGCGTGTTCATTTCCATTACAGATCTATAGGTGTTCCGAGCACGCGATGCATGGTGGCAACGGCTTCGTGAAGGCGTTCGCGTACCGAGATTTCGTCGAGTTGAAGTTCGAACAGCATCCGT
>JABDKH010000099.1 GCA_013002345.1 Rhodothermales bacterium | reverse complement strand
CACTCCGACATGTACTGGTTTACTGCAATTCCGGCTTTCGCATGTCTGCTGCAGTGGCTCGACGGAACGATCCGGAAGCCAGGTCTGTGGCTTCAAGGCACCGCCGTGGAGCCGGATCGATTCATGGTTGATCTGGGCCGCCTCGGAATCCAGGTGGAAGTCTCAGGGCTCCCAACAGATAAGCAGGACGCACCTGCAAACATGCGACGAATTTCTGCGATTAATCTGGAGGGTGAACATCATGGATAGCGGATACTTGCTCTGGATCGGACAAGTGGTTCTGATCATCGCGGTGGTCGCTGCAATTGTCTGGTGGATCTACAAACGGAGCCGGAAGTAAATTGGGGCTACTTGATCTCGCGAGACATTCCCCACCCGTCACGTCAACTATGCGCCTTATCACCCTTCTTCTCGTCGGTGTCACGTTGCAGCTCCCGGGCTGCGCCGAGAAACCGTCACAGCCCCGCAACATCATCTTTTTCATTTCAGATGGATGCGGGCCGGCGAGCTTCACGATGGCACGGGAATATGTCCAGTCCCAGGGCGGCTCGCAGCTCGCCACGGACCAGATGCTTGTGGGTTCTGCGCGAACGTTTGCTTCTGGCCGGCTGATAACTGATTCTGCCGCATCCGGTACCGCGTACGCGTGTGGGATCAAGACCTACAACGGCGCAATAGCGATGGACACGACTCGCCAGCCCGTCGCCACCCTGCTCGAGGGCGCAGAAGAGCGAGGCATGGCGACGGGACTAGTCGCGACGAGCACGATCACGCATGCGACACCGGCGGTCTTCTCTGCGCACGTTGTGAATCGCTCCGATCAAGCGGGTATTGCGGTTCAACAGCTGGAGCAGGGCATTGAGGTGCTTCTTGGCGGAGGGGCAGGCTATTATCTACCAACCGAACAGGGTGGCCACCGTACCGACGGCCGGAACCTGATGACGGAGGCCGCAGCGAATGGATCGAAGGTGGTGCGTTCCAGAGATGAGCTGATGGCCGTCCGCACGTCGCCGGTTCTGGGTCTCTTTGCCGTTGATCACATGTCCTACGAAATCGACCGTGACGAAGATCACCAGCCGAGTCTTGCCGAGATGACCGCGCAAGCCATTGAGTTGCTCGACGACGACCCCGATGGCTTCTTCCTGATGGTCGAGGGCAGCCGCATTGACCATGCCGCCCATGGAAATGATGCGGCGGGGCACCTGCATGATATTCTCGCCTTCGACAAGGCGATCCAGGTGGGTCTCGATTACGCGAGAGAGAATGGTGAAACGCTCATCCTCTCCACATCGGATCACGAGACGGGCGGAATGAGCGTGGGCACGCGAGTGGACGGGGTTTCAAAGTATTCGTGGAATCCCGGGCAATTGACAAAGGTTCAACACTCTTTGGAGTACGCCGCCGACTCTCTACTCGGACGCGAGACGTGGAGTACGGTCCTGGAGATGTATGGCATCGACGATCCCACAGAAGAGGAAGTGCAAATGGGGACCAACGGCACCGGGTCCCGTCGGGCGCTATCAGATATGATATCCAAACGAGCACAAATCGGATGGACGACCGGCGGCCATACCGCAGTCGACGTGAATGTCTATGCGTTCGGTCCAGGCAGTGACCTGTTCCAGGGTCATCACGACAACACAAGAATCGGCGTTCATCTGGCCCGGCTTATGAATGTTGACCTTGCGGCTTTGACACAGAAGCTTCGTGCCCGCACGGACGCGGTGTCGCAAGCACCATCCGGAGACTGATCCCGCGTTTCGGACGAAAGTACCCTTCCGCTTCACATCCTTTGACGTTACCTTGCCCCCACCTTTCACCGAACGGGGGATCTCATGAACATCCGCATGTGGCTTCCTTTCCTGCTCCTCGAGCTCATCGCCGTATTGCACGTACTGCGCCTCGTTCTTGGCGTCGACGTCATTATCGACGGTGATGTCGTGCCGCTATACGTCAGCGTCGGGGCAATCGTACTCTTCGGCGTTGCCGGTTGGATGGTGTGGTCGTCCGGGCGCGCACCTGCGTCGGAATCCTGAATGGGCTGCAGAGCATTTTCCTGCGACCGGCGAGTCTTCGCCTATGATGAACCACGTCAAACGATCCGCCCGTTCAAAAGCGTACGACCAGAAAGGCCCGATCAAACGACCCACCTCGAGGTAGCGGCAATGCCTACACTCGAAATCGTACAAGCCCTCTTGCATTCGCCTCGTCACCGGCTTACTTGGCGGTAGTTCCTCTAGCGCACCAGATTACCCTGCCTGCTCATGACGGCGTGGCCATCCAGTGTTCGAATTCACGGGCATACAGAAGGGTGTACCCACCCACCGCAGGATGCAAATCT
>JABDKH010000098.1 GCA_013002345.1 Rhodothermales bacterium | reverse complement strand
GGTCCAGTTTATCACGCCCTTGGTCTACGTGTAGGAACGATTCAGGAGGATGCAGATCCGGAGACGCGTAAGCATGCCTACGCAGCGGATGTCACGTATGCGACGGCAAAGGAGGCCGGCTTTGATTTTCTTCGCTCGAACCTGTGCCGCGATGAGAGAGACATCGCTCATCGGCCGTTTCACTATGCCATTGTCGATGAAGCGGACTCCATTCTCATCGACGAGGCTCGCGTACCTCTTGTGATCGCGGGTGAACGCGTTTCTTCGAGCACCAGCCCTTACAAGATCGCATCCATTGTCGGAGGCCTTGTCGAGAATCGCGATTGGGTCACGAGTGAATTCGGGCGCAACGTCGAACTGACGGACGCCGGCCTTGACAGGGTTGAAACCGCTCTTGAAAGAGGCGATCTGCATGACAATAGAAACTACGTCCTCCTTACCGAAGTGAATCAGTCCCTGCACGCGCACGCGTTGTTGCATTGTGACGTCGACTACCTCGTAAGAGACAACCGTATCGAGCTGGTCGATGAATTCACGGGTCGCGTCGTCGACGATCGGCGCTGGCCCGACGGCCTCCAGGCGGCGCTAGAGGCCAAGGAGGGTCTGCCTGTGCGGCAGGGCGGACGTATTCTGGGATCCATAACACTTCAGCATTTCCTGGCACACTATCCCCGTCTTGCAGGGATGACGGCCACGGCGCAGCCGGCGGCGGACGAACTGCACGACTTCTATGGACTGAGCGTCGTCCCGATTCCGCCCAATCGAGCGTGCATCCGGGAGGATCTTCCGGATCATGTATTCACTCACGAAAGGGCGAGAAACGCGGCGTTGGCAGAGGAGATTGCATCCGTGCATTCAACGGGCCGGCCGCTTCTGGTCGGGACGCGGAGTGTGGCCGAGTCGGAAACCATCGCGTCTCGACTCAGGGATCGCAAAATCGAATGCCGGATCCTCAATGCGAAGCACGACGAGGAAGAAGCCGCCATCGTTGCGGATGCGGGAGCGCTCGGTGCGGTTACAATCTCGACAAACATGGCGGGTCGCGGCACGGATATCCGTCTGGGTGGATCCGACGAGAGCGATCGGGACGCTGTCGTGCGACTTGGCGGCCTCTGCGTACTTGGAACGAATCGCCACGAGAGCCGGCGGATCGATGATCAACTGCGCGGCCGCGCCGGTCGACAGGGAGATCCCGGGACATCCCGCTTCTTTGTCAGCCTGGACGACGATCTGATGGTCCGCTACGGAATCGACGATCTGATTCCGCCGATCCTGCGACCGCCAAATCAAGACAGACGGATTGTTCATCCCGTCGTGAGGCGCGAACTGGATCGAGTTCAGCGCATCGCGGAAGGTCAGAATTTCGAGATCCGCCGAACGCTGTTTCGGTACTCCACGCTTGTTGAAGATCAACGCAAGAAGTTGCATGCCTGGCGTTCACAGGTGCTCACCGGCATTGCAGATCCAGATATCTGGGCGACACGTCAGGAGGACCTGTTTCGATGGGCGATAGACAGGTTTGGGTCCGGCGCAACGGAGGAGGCCGAGCGTGAGGCGACGTTACACTTTATCGATGAGTGCTGGGCCGAACAGCTTGAGTTTGTCGCACAAGTGCGGGAAGGCATTCACCTGGTTGGTATCGGCGGACTCGATCCTCTCCACGAGTTCCACAAGCAGATTGTCGAGAGTTTCTGGACCGTCTATGACTGTGTCGAGAAGCGAACGGCGGACGCTCTGGTAGCCATTAATGCATCCGGAAGCGGGTTGAGCCTGGAAGCGGCTGGTGTGCGGGCTCCGGCATCCACCTGGACGTACCTGGTGAGCGACCAGGTGCTGACCGAATTGCAGCAGATGCTTTTCGGTCGCGGGAACGTCGCGTTCACGGCGGGGGCCGTGGTGATGGCGTGGCCACTGCTAGCGGTGTGGGCCATCTGGCGAAGACTGACGGTTGGCCGTGGCTCGGCTGGGAACTAGAAGGGCCGTCGGGCCGGTCAGGCCGACGAGTCACCTGGCGTCGCAGCCACGGGCAGGTCACCGGTAAGGGATTCAGCGGTTCTGCGCGTAAAGATGAACCACATCACGACCAACGCTACGAGATAGAGTAGGAGCAACCCCGCCATGGTGAAGTAGCCTTCGAGGGTTCCCCGATACCAGACCAGCGGAAGGTTGATCATGATCAATAGAGGGAAGCCAAGAGCCAGCGCCGCGCCGCTCCCGAGAGCCTGATCCTGGGCGACGGGCGTTACGAATTCGGGATCCGTCACTCTGATCATGGCAAGGCCCGAACTAATCGTGCCGGTCTGTTCGGCGTAAAGCCCGACCGTTCTCTCGAAGCGGTACTGAGAGAATAATCTGCTGACGGGCCACTTGATCGCGAAGTACGTCGCGACCGCGCCCACGATGCACATCACAGCGATCGGCCCCACGTATTGCCACGTGACCTTGAGACTGATCGCCATGATCGCGGCGGCCACCAGGAGATCCGCCAGCAGTCCGGTGATGCGACGCAGGGTGCCATCATCAATCATATATCCTGCCTGCCTCACCTCGACCGCCTTCCGGACCCCGAGGGCCAGGAGATTCGCGACGACGAAGTTGAGTGACCAGAGCGTTGGAATCTCGTGCGTCAGGTCCGCTGCGGTGAGCAGTTGCTCGAGTCCCAGCACGACGCCATACGCCAGCAGGTACACGACTCCGACCAGCGCGAAATGAAAAGTGAGCGTGTCGATGGTTCCGCTGGAGAATGTGTTGTGTGAGCCGACGCTGATCGGGGCGTTTTTCGCAAATCCGCGCCGCACGAACTCGGTACCGGCCTCATCCGCGCGTAGCGTCGCGATGCCCTTGTGAATTCCACGGTTCACGACGCTGATACCAGTTATGTACGCAACGAGAAATCCGATGGCGGCCAGCGTCAAACCGATATCCGCGGCTTCCGCAAAGCCATGCGCCTCCCAGGACTGCCCGATTGAAAAGGCGATTCCTGGTCCCATGCCGAAACCGAGGGGAAGGAGGATGCCAACGGCAGGCACCAGATTCGGCGAGATAAGCCAGAGGAAGAAAAGCGCTACGATCAGTCCGATCAGCGCCTGAATCACGAACGTCAGCACCTTGATGAATCCGATGTGGATTGCGCCGACGGTGCGGCCGCCCGTGCGTTTTAGTCCGATGCCGATAAAGGTCAGCGCGAGGAGGTGGTAGACGTACACGCCCATGCGCTCGGGTGAGAATTCGATCCACCTCAACAGCTCGGGCCCGAGTATCAGCCCGAGAAAGCCGGCGATGAGATTTGCCGGGATCAGAAAGCGCTGCAGAACGGGAATTCTACTTCGTGCCACCGTGGCGCCGACCAGAAGGAGGCTCACGACTGCGAAATCGAGCACAAACTGCTTGATCGTGAAAGAAAATTCCCAGACAGGCATGTAGAAACCGTCGGTTGGCAAGTCGCCCAGAATATAGGAGTTCCCGTGAGGCGAATTGCTATGCCGTGTCGGGAGACGCGTTTCCCAGCCTTGCAAGGGCGTCTCTCCACGCGAGTGCGCTTCCCTCCCGCACAAAGCTCAGTTGCACCATTTCGGCCGCGAGGAACAGCTGCAGCTTGAAATTCCGCTCGACGTCAAAGCCATGCAGGTCGGCCAGAGGAATCGAACGTGTCGTGGCGCCGTTCAGCTGGATGCTGTCGTCAAAAAGCCGGGCGGTCATGTCGCCATGGCTGACGAGATGCGGGAAGTCGAGCTCAACATGGCACTCTACGTTGTTCTCGAGGAGCCTTCCCGACGGGTCCTTCGACAGCGGCATGTCGCGGATTTTCTCATACAGATCCCCGGTGAGGTGTACTTCCCCCGTCGTCTCGTCCAGCAGGCGACTGTCGGGCAGCATCTTCAACCTTAGCGAGCCCTCCTCGTTCTGGACGTACGTGCCATCCGGCGTGCCGAGGCCACCGTGCTTCCCTGTCACCGGATCGCGATAGAGCAAGCGATGAATCCCGTCGGCCGGCCGGTAGGCCCATCGGGGTCGGAGGTGTTCTGGCGCCACGTTCTCGTCGAACTGAATCGGGGCGCGGAGCTGCCGAATCGCCTCATCGAGCGGTGTATTGCGACTGAAGCTCAGCGGCTCGAGAATCTCGACTTCAACCCGTCCGGGACGTGGATAGGTGGCCCACCGCGGCCAAGTGGTGTATGAACCCCGCGTGACCACCGGATAGACCGGAATTCCCATCCGCGTGAACAGTTTGGCCGTTGACTCGATCCACGGCTCCGGTCGTCCGGTCCAGCGGCTTCCCCCCTCGGGATAGATGACGATCTTGCGCCCGTCAGCGACCATTCGGTGCAACACGCGGATCAGGTGAGGATCGGCGATGCGCTTTCGTGTAGGATGAAGGTCGAATCTGCTGAGTGCCCATCTCAGAAATGGTCGTCGAAAGAACTCCTGTGTCATCACGCCCCCGGTCGGGTCGGCCCACGGCGTAAAGCAGTTGAGGACGAAAGGGTCCCAGCGGTTGGAGTGGTTGCCGTAGAAGAAACACGGGCCGTTCTCCAGCGCCCGTTTGCCTGCAATCATATCAGGGCGCCAAAGGACCCGTACCGCCGATAGCAGGATCGTGCGGAACAGGGCGATGCTCAGCGGGGTCTGGAATCGGTGACGGCTCACGGGCGGGATTGGTTCTCTGACTGAATCTACACTTTTCGCTCAGACGATGGCGGATCGTATTCGCGATGGTTTCGGGTCATTTTGTTTGCGGGCGTCGGCCCACATACCTATCATTTCCGGCCAATAACTCTACGCCATGATTGCACTAAGACTCGCCCCCGTTGTCCTGAGCCTCATTCTGCTGGCCGCACACTTTCTGCGTGCTGAGAGTATGCTGGTTGTCGTTCTGCTTCTCGCAGCGCTGGGTTTACTCGTGGTGAAGCGCCCATGGGCCGTCCGCGTAATACAGATCATTCTTGTCCTCGGCGCGATTGAGTGGCTGCTGACGCTGTCCGAGTTGATGTCCCGGAGAATGGAAATGGGCCAGCCCTACATGCGGATGGTCGCGATCCTTGGTTCGGTGGCATTTCTGACGGCAGTGTCGGGCCTCGTATTCCGGAGCGGGTCGCTGCGCAACAGATACAGGATGAACGGAGCACCAACGAGTACGGATGAGTAGACCGATCTTGACAAAGGCCTTGTCTGGCATAAAG
>JABDKH010000097.1 GCA_013002345.1 Rhodothermales bacterium | reverse complement strand
GGGAAAACGTCCATAGTCCGGCGAATTCGTCTGGCCCTATACGCAAAGAGGCCCGCCGTTGAAATAACGATGGGCCTCTCTCTAGCGCTGATCCGACAGCGCTACGAGTTCATGGTGATAAGGAATTCATCATTGTCCCGTGTTCCTCGCATCTTGTCGAGCAGGAAGGACATGGCCTGCAGGGCATCCATGTCGGCCAGCAGTTTCCTGAGAATCCAGATCCGCTGAAGCTTGGCTTCGGGGATAAGTAGTTCTTCGCGACGTGTTCCGGACTTGATCACGTTGACGGCCGGGAAGATTCGCCGGTCGGACAAACCACGATCAAGGACCAGTTCGGAGTTACCCGTTCCTTTGAACTCCTCGAAGATAACCTCATCCATTCGGCTGCCCGTATCGATGAGCGCGGTTCCTATGATCGTGAGCGAACCACCTTCCTCCACATTGCGAGCGGCTCCAAAGAAACGCTTCGGGCCGCGCAGCGCGCCCGCCTCGATTCCACCGGAAAGCGTTTTACCGCTGTTCGTAGTGATTGCGTTGTGTGCGCGCGCGAGTCGAGTAATCGAGTCGAGCAGGATTACGACATCCTGTCCGGCTTCGACCAATCGCTTTGCTTTTTCGAGGACGATATCCGCGACCTGAACGTGTCGTTCGGGATCCTGATCGAACGTCGACGAAATGACTTCCGCTGCGCTCACGTTGCGCTCCATGTCCGTGACTTCTTCCGGTCGCTCATCGACCAGCAAGATCATCAGATACACATCGGGATGATTCTCGTGGATCGCATTCGCAAGCTTCTGCAGAAGGATCGTCTTTCCTGTTTTCGGCTGCGCGACAATGAGGCCACGCTGTCCCATCCCGATCGGGCAGAAGAGGTCCAAGATTCGCGAGCTGTACTCGGTAGATTTTGTCTCGAGCTTTAGATGCTTCTCCGGGTAGAGCGGTGTGAGATAATCGAACAGCGGCCGGTCTTCCAGCTCGGCAGGTGTTCGCCCGTTCACCGTGTTAACCTGTATCAGCGCGAAGAATCGTTCTCCTTCTTTCGGGGGACGAACTTCACCGTCGACTGTATCGCCAAGCTTCAAGCTGAATCGTTTGATTTGCGATGGCGAAACGTAGATGTCGTCGGGGCTCGGCAGGTAGTTGTATTCAGCTGATCGGAGGAAGCCGTATCCGTCGGGAAGGATTTCGAGCACCCCGATCTTCCGGATCATGCCGTCGAGGTCCGTCTTGCTGGGATCGTGCTGAGCCATGTACTCGGGGCGACCCTCGTACACCTTCTTGCGGCGTTCCTCGTTCTCGCGTCCTCCACGTCGGTTGTCCTTGCCTCGTCTGTTGTCACGCCGGCGATTTCTGCCGCCACGTTCACTGCCGCCGCGTTCACTGCCGCTGCGTTCGTTGCCGCCGCGTACGTTCCCGCTGCGTTCACCGCGACCGCCGCGATCGTTGCGATCACCCCTGTCACTGCGTTCGTTCCTGTCACGACCCCTGTCTCGGTCACCGCGACCGCCCCGGTCACCCCCGTCACTTCTGTCACGCGAACGGTCGTCGCGGTTGCCGCTGTCTCGTCCGCCGCGACCATCACGGTTTCGTTCTCCGCGTCCGCCGCGATCGTTCCGATCACCCCTGTCGCTGCGTTCGTTCCTGTCACGACCCCTGTCTCGGCCGCCCCGGTCACCCCCGTCACTTCTGTCACTTCTGTCACGCGAACGGTCATCGCGGTTGCCACCATCGCGTCCGCTACGATCACTACGGTCTCGTTCTCCGCGTCCGCCACGGTCATCACGATTACGTCCTCCGCGATCGCGGTCATCGCGTCCCTGGCGGTCGCCCCGCGATTGTGAATCACGTGCACCGCGGTCGTTGTCACCGCGATCATCTCTTCCGGGTCCGCGCTCGTCTGCTTGCCCCTGGTCTTGCAGCGCGTCTGCATCGTCGTCTCTTGAAGGCCGCTCGGGGATCTCGACCTTCTCAAGACGTGTGCTTTTGCTCGGCCTCTCACTACTTCGTTGGCGCGTGTCGGAATTCCGGTCACCGTTCTCCCGATCTGGCGTCGAAGACGACGAGCCCTGCGATTGTTTCCCTCGATTGCCGTCATCAGAGTCCGTTGCGTCGCGTGGCGGCCGTGTGGACCCATCGGCGGCACGCTCTGCGTGGGCCTCGAGAATCTTGTATATCAAATCCTGCTTCTTCATGGTTGAGAAGCCGGCGAGTCCCATCTTGCGGGCCTTGTCGCGAAGGTCGGGGAGTTTCTGGTCTTGCAGGTCGGAGATTTTCATGGCATGCGATGAGTTGCCGGAAGGACGAGATCTGCGTCAGGTGCCCTCGCACCGTCTCGTGCAGGTATACAGGTCATTCTGGTCGGGGAGGGTGTTCAAAGCGAACGTTAGCAGGGATCGATCGTGACGATCCACTCTACGATTCAAGTCGGAGGGTAAGTCTCTTCTCGTCGAAGGCGCGAGACAAGGAGTGCAAACTTGCGGAAGGTGCGACAGACTGAATAATCCGTGTTCTGCCGCGTGCGCGAGGCCTGCAAGCGAAGTGTTCTACGCCGCAAGATAGCGCAATAAGTAGAAAAAACAACACTCTTCCCGCTGTGGCGCGAGAAGCGGAGTGTGCGGAGGAGTGCCGCGAATGAGCTCGCATACCGTCGGGCGACGGACCTGAGCGGGCGACAATCTATATACGCAACGGTAATTTTGGAGTTTCAATCACTGGTTCTGACGGCTTCCAGAGCCGAGGCGGCAATATGGTGAGAGCCGGTCAGAAGAAGTACGTCGTGCGCATCAGCAGTTTGACGAAACCGATCAAGCACGTGTGATACGCTTCCCTGAATATCGACGCGTAATCCGCTCCGCTTAAGCAATGACGCGAACCCGGCCGGGTCTATAGCGCGATCGGCGTCGATGGGAACGACGGAAACGCTCGCGCCGCTGGCAACAAGCGATCTGGCAATGCCTTCGGCGTCCTTGTCTTTCATGAGACCGATAGCGACATGGAGCCGTCCCGATGAATATGCCGCGAGGTGCTTCAGCACGGCGTCAATGCCCTGCGTGTTGTGTGCCACGTCCGCCACGATCAGAGGCTGACAACTGAGAGTCGAAAGCCGGCCTATAAATCCTGCGTTCCTGCTCACGTTTGCAAGACCCGACCGGATAGCGTCCTCGGAGACATCAGTCTCCGGGTCACGCGACAGCAACTCGACGATTCGAACAGCGACCACGGCGTTCCAGATCTGGTGTTGACCGGGAAGACCAATCTTCAGATCGTCGTAGCGACGTTCTGGTGTTTCGAGTTCAATCCGCGTTTCGGTCAAGCGGACATCGACGCTCTTGACCGAACAACTCCTGCGCACGTTCTCGATGTCTGACCCGACGGCGCGCGCGGCTTCGGCAATGGTGTCGAAAGCCGCACCCTTCGCGATCGTAATGGCCGGGATACCCGCTTTGATGATCCCTGCTTTCTCCGCCGCAATTTCTGTCAGCGTACTGCCCAGAATTTCGGTGTGCTCAAGGCTGATGTCGGTGATTACGGACACCTCGGGCCGAATCACATTTGTCGCGTCGTAGCGACCTCCCAGACCCACCTCGACGACACCGATGTCGACTCCGAACTCTGCGAAGTAAAGGAAGCTGAGCAAAACGGTCGCTTCAAAGAAGCTGGCCCCGACATCTTCCAGTGGCCCTCTGAAACGACCGATGGCGCCCTCTACCCAGTCGGGGGATGCCGGCGCCCCATTGATCCGCATGCGCTCCTCCAACGAGTGCAAGTGTGGAGACGTGTGCAGGCCGGTCTGCTTGCCCTCAGCGGTCAGGATCGATGCAGTCATAGACGCCACAGACCCCTTGCCGTTGGTACCGGCGACATGAACGCAGGGGTACCGGCGATGCGGATCGTCGGCCGTCGTCAGGAGCGCGCGCATTCGCTCCAGCCCGGGCTTGTATGCGGCACTACCCTCTACGGCGAAGCGCGGCAGCCCAAGCAGATAGTCGTAAGCTCGTTTTGTGTCTGGATTGATCAACCGTACACGCCCGGACGAGTGAATTCGATATATCGTCGATCGCCCGTTCGATGACTCAGACGAATACGAACTGCATCGTCCGGAAGAACGGACTCGACAACGTCCGGCCATTCAATGAGGCAAACGCCGTCGCCCTCGAAGTACTCCTCGTAACCAAGGGCCAGAAACTCGTCGAGACTCTTGAGGCGGTACGTGTCGAAGTGATAGACCGTCCACTTCTTACCGACATACTCGTTAATCAGCGCGAACGTCGGACTTGTGACGCGCTCCGGATCCAGACCCAGTCCTGCGCATATTCCTTTTGCGAGGTGAGTCTTTCCCGAACCCAGATCACCGTACAGTGCAACAACTTGTCCCGGCTTGAGCCGGCCTGCGAGGCGGCGACCTATCTCAAGCGTCTCTGTCGGCGAGGTCGTTTCCGCCGGAAGCGTATCGGTCATCGGCGTGGTATCGACTGGCTGCGCTCAGGCCGTCCTGCGTCTGGGGGTCATCGTAATGATCGGCAAAATCATCTCTTCCATCGACGCCCCACCATGCTGCATCGTGTCCCGGTATTTGTTCAGATACTGGTTGTAGTTCGTCGGATACACGAAGTAGTAGTCTTCCTTGGCGATGATGAAATTTGAGTTTATGCCCGTACTTGGCAGACCGTAGGCCTCGGGGTCCTTGACGAAGATGGCATGGCGCGCATCGCACTTCAGATTGCGGCCGTACTTGTACCGCAGTGCCGTCGACGTGTGGCGATCCCCGATCACTTTTGCCGCATGTAAACTTCGGATCGCACCGTGATCTGTCGTGACGACAACCGTGCATTCGGCGGCAGCCAGATCCCTGAAAGCCTGAAAGAGCCAGGAGTGCTCGAACCAGGTTCTGGTGAGCGCGCGATACGCCCGCTCGTCCGGCGCGATCTCTTTGAGCACGGCAGAATCGGAACGAGAGTGCGCGAGAATATCTACGAAGTTGACCACGACGGCACTCAAGTCATGCTGCAGCAGGTCGTGCACGTTGGTGGCAAAATCACGACCGTCGTCGGTGCCGACAAGTTTGTTGTAGCGGAGCCGGCAGGTCACACCCTTTCTGGTCAACTGGTCTCTGAGGAACGGTTCTTCGTTTCTGTTGCGGCTATGCTCATCTTCTTCGCCGTCCGCCCACACTTTTGGATATTTGCGGGCGAGGTCACGCGGCAGCAGTCCGCTGAAGATTGAATTCCGCGAGTAAGGTGTTGCTGTGGGCAACAGGGAAAAATGAAACTTCTGTTCCAGTTCGAAGAGAGGATGCAGCAGCTTCTCGAACATCAGCCACTGATCGTATCGCATGCAGTCTATTACAAAAAAGACGACCGGTCGCTTTGATGCAAGATGCGGTATGACTGCTGACTCGACCACCTCGTGGGAAAGGATCGGACGGTCGCCTTCGGATGCTGGCGGCGCCCCGGCAACCCAGCGCTCATAGTTTTCCTCCACATAACCACCGAAGACCCGGTTCGCCTCTCGATACTGATCCTCGAGAATCTGCCGGGTCCCCTCGTCCTCTTCAATCTCAAGATCAAAGCGGACCATGCGATTGTACAGATCAATCCACTCGGTCGAGGTCAGCGGAGCCGCCAGTGCCTGCGTAATTTCGTTGAACGCTTGCAGGTAAGTCTGCGTCGCTTGTTCGCTGCGCAGGCGTTGGCGGTCGAGGATTCGCTTACACGTGAGCAGGACCTGGCTCGGGTTTACCGGCTTGGTGAGGTAGTCGCTGATCTGGCGACCGAGAGCTTCTTCCATGATGCGCTCCTCCTCGCTCTTCGTGATCATCACGACCGGGACCTCCGGAGCAATCCGGTTGATTTCGGCAAGAGTCTGGAGACCTCCGATGCCCGGCATCTGTTCGTCCAGAAGGACCACCTCAAACTGCTCGTCGCGCACCTTTTCGATCGCATCGGAGCCGTTGGTCACGCTGGTAACTTCGTAGCCCTTCGACTCAAGAAAAAGGATGTGCGGCTTCAGCAGATCGATCTCATCGTCAGCCCAGAGGATGCGAGGATTCGGCATTCGGTCCCGGTAAATACTGAGGAGTTATGGCGTACGTCCGGATCGCACCGAAGCACGGTCCTGCGCAGGTATACCGGACGTCAGGCGCTTTTGATTCTGTCGCGGCCGACGGGCTCGAGAGGCGGCGCTCAGCTGGTAGGCGCCCAGACGTATTCCCCGGACGGATTGATGTAGCCATATTTGCCGTCGATCTCGACCAGCGCCAGGCCATGCGAGAAGTCCCAGGCTACATCAAACCGGGGTTCGATCGCGATGCTTCCGTCGGGGCGAATGAATCCCCAGCGACCATCGACGCGCACGCGCGCCATGCCCTCTACGAAATTCCAGGCCTGATTGTACTGGGGCTCGATAACGACGTCACCGGATGGATTCGAGTAGCCGTAGACGTCGCCGACTCTAGTTCTGCCGAGTCTCGGTTCAGGCTTCCCGTTCTGCTCCAGGAAAGAAGCCTCGATGCGAAACGCGGGTTCGACGGCGGTACGTCCCGTCGCATCGATGTACACCCACTGCCCATCTTTTTCAACCGGGGCCAATCCGCCCGAGAAGAACCAGGCATCCGTGAACTCAGCGGGAATGACGAGTGCGCCGGTGGGATCTATAAACCCGTAGCGGTCGCCGGACTGGACGAGCGCACGCTCTTCCGAAAACGGCCAGGCGCGCTCAAACCGGGGTTGGATAACAACCTGGCCGGACACATCGATGAATCCCCACATTCCGGCCTGCACAACTGGAAAGAAGACCGTTTCGGTCGTGCCTAAGTCGGGTGCCGAATCCGTTCCGGACTGGCACGACGAGAATCCCAGCGTAACTACGGCCAATGTGGCGGCGCACGCCGTACGGTATAGGAGAGTCATAGTATCTTGAATGAACCTAGAATTCCCGGAACGCGGACCCGCCGGCAGCAACCTGTGTGGTCGCGAGGTATACACAGTATACGCAGGTGACCGTGCAGGCTCTACGGATTGTCGCCCCGAACACAGAGAAACAGGAGAGAAAGGGACAGATGAAGAAAGCTATTGTTGAAGCCATAAATGAACAAATACAGGCGGAGTTCGAGTCGGCCTACATTTACCTCGCAATGTCCGCTCGTATGGAGCAGATGAATTTGCCGGGTTTTGCTTCCTGGTTACGCATTCAGTGGCAGGAAGAGACGGTTCACGCCATGAAGCTGTTTGATTTCATGATTCAGCGTGACGCGGAGGTTGAGCTGAAGCAGATCGAGAAGCCGTCGACGAAATTCAAGACGCCGACAGAAGCGTTCGAGTCCGTACTCAGCCATGAGCAATACATCACCAATCGCATTCACAAGCTGTATGCACTCGCAGTAAAGGAGAACGACTATCCCTTGCAGACATTGCTGCAGTGGTTTATTGACGAGCAGGTGGAAGAAGAGGAAAATGCTCGTGCAGCCATCGACAGCCTCAAATTGGTAGGCGATTCCGGGTCCGGTCTTTTCATGCTGGATCGGGAGATGGGCAGTCGAAGCCTTCCGGCTGACGCGGGCGCCTGACGCCTGATTCCTTTCTCAAGCCGCTGTGTCCATAGTAATCCGTCCGTCCGACGTCGAGACCCCACTTGATCCCGTTCGGTTGTTTGGCCGGGCGGGTCCACTCGTCCTTGAGGTCGGGTTCGGAAACGGCGAGTTCCTGACACACCTGGCAGAGCGATTTCAGGATTGGAATATTCTCGGGGCAGATACCTCACCTTCGTCCGTCGTGCGGGCCCGGAAACGGATTCGTCGAGGGTCGTTCGAGAACATTCGGTTGTACAGTGGCGATGCGCGGTATGTCGTGCGAAACATGGTGGCTGCGGCGGGCTTGCATCGGGCCTATGTTCTCTTTCCTGATCCGTGGCCCCGCAGACGTCATGCGCCGCGGCGCCTCCTGTCGACCGCGTTTCTGACACTCCTTGCGTCGAGATTGACCACGGACGGTGTATTGTCACTCACTACGGACCATCTGGACTACTTTGAGTTTGCTCGCCAGAGTGTGGCCGCGACGGGTTTGTTCAGGGAAGAGGTCGGTGAGCCACCGACGGAAATGTTGGAGACCCGGTGGGCACGCCGATGGCTGGACCAGGATAGACCGATCTATCACGCTCTGTTTTGCAAGACTGCGGATCCGCCCAAAATTCCTGGACGACAGGAGAAGACAGAAATGCAACATGCCCTCATGAGAGGTGACCTTTCAACGGTTGCTCGTTTCGAGAAGGAGGCCTATGTGCGGGATGGGGCGACGATCGTGCTCGCTGACGCGTATCGTTCGCTCGACGGCTCGGCCATGATCTTTCTTGCCATGATCGAAGAGGACGATCTTCATCAGAACGTTGTCATCGAGGCTCGACCGAAGGGAGAGGACATCCTGATTGGTGTAACGAAGTTCGGGAAGCCGCTCAGCACGCGGGGGTTGAATCAGGCGGTGTCGTGCGTAGCCGAGTACCTGGCGGGTCAGGGGCTGGAGGTGCTGGAGTCCCGGTACTAGGTGTCGGCGTCGTCGACGCTGAGCTGTGGACTGCTTGCTGCTACGGCGCTAACGGAATTCCTTACGATTCTTCCATCCTGGCGAAGCATGAGTTGGCTCGCCGGCGTCGTGCTCCCGGTGGTTCGAGTTGATCCGGGTCGACAGGGCGGCAGCAATGGATCCTGCGGCAAACTCGCTGTCGTCCAGCTGCGGCAGCTCGGAGGGCTCGAAATGCTGTTCGATAAAGTGTGTGCTCATGTCGCCCTTCCGGTAGGCCGCGTTGCGCATTACGAACTGACAGAACGGGATCGTATTACGGACTCCGTCGATGGCGTAGGCTGAGAGCGCACGGTCCATGCGGTTGATGGCCTCGATTCGCGTCCGGCCCCATGCGGTGAGCTTCGAGATCATCGGGTCGTAGTGAATTTCGACCATGCCACCCTCCTCAACGCCCGCGTCCACGCGTACGAAAGGGCCCTCCGGGGGTCGATGCCGTAGCAGAGTCCCCGAGTCTGGCAGGAAATCGTTCGCAGGATCCTCGGCATAGATCCGACTCTCGATAGCATGTCCCCGGATGAGAAGATCGTCCTGGGTGATAGTGAGTGACTCGCCCTCGGCGATGCGAATTTGCTCGGCGACGAGGTCCAGTCCGGTGATCCACTCCGTCACCGGGTGCTCAACCTGGAGCCTCGTGTTCATTTCCATGAAGTAGTAGTTCAGATCACGGTCAACGAGGAACTCGACGGTGCCCGCATTCACGTAGCCGCATGAGCGTGCCGCCTCGACGGCGGCCTTCCCCATGCGCTTGCGCAGCGCCTCCGTCATGATCGGGGACGGGGCTTCCTCTATGACTTTCTGATGCCGTCGTTGAATCGAGCACTCGCGCTCGAACAGATGTATGATGTTGCCGTGTGCGTCGGCGAGTATTTGAAATTCGATGTGGCGAGGCTTCTCAATGAGTTTCTCGAGAAAGACTCTTCTGTCACCAAATGCTGACTGAGCTTCGGACTGCGCCGAGGCGAGTGCTTTTTCGAGTTCTGATTCGCTTCGGACGACGCGCATGCCTTTGCCGCCGCCGCCTGCCGCCGCTTTCAGCAGGACCGGGTAGCCGATTTCTGCCGCAATGGTCGCAGCCTCGTCAGCGGTTGCGACAGGTTCGACCGTGCCGGGCACGACCGGAACTCCCGCCGCCTCCATCATTTTGCGGGCGGCAGTTTTGTCACCCATTGATCGGATGGCCGATGGCGGGGGGCCTATGAAACAGATCCCGTTCTCAGCGCACATGTCAGCGAAAGCAGCGTTCTCGGCGAGGAAGCCATAGCCGGGGTGGATGGCGTCAGAATTGGTCTGGCGGGCGAGATCGACGATCGCTTCCTGGCGCAGGTAGGATTCGCGTGACGGGGCGGGGCCGATCTCGTAGGCCTCGTCGCAGTAGCGTACGTGGGGCGCGGAACGATCGGGAGTGCTGTAGACAGCTACGGTGTGGATGCCGAGTTCCTTACAGGTTCGTGCAATGCGCAGTGCGATCTCGCCACGGTTCGCGATCAGAATCCGGTTGAATCTATGGTTGTACATTTGGTCGCGCGTGCATCCTCTGGCACGGATTGTGCGTTTACGGCTAATAGAAAGGAAATGAAGACATATGCTGCCGCAACGGACTCGAACCGGAAGAAATGCCCGGCATCCAGTGACAGAACGGCCGACTGGAGCTAATCGACTTCCCGTTGCAGCGGTGTCGCAGAGCGATGCCCGAACATAAGGATTACTACAAAATACTCGGCGTCAGCGAGTCGGATGGTACGGCCGAGATAAAAAAGGCGTATCGAAAGCTCGCTCAGAAGTACCACCCCGACAGGAATCCGGGCGACAAAGCCTCCGAAGACAGGTTCAAGGAAGTCCAGGAAGCGAACGAGGTGCTTTCGGATTCGAAGAAGCGGAAGGAGTACGATATGCGGCGGAAGAACCCGTTCGGGTATGGCGACGGGTTTGCCACGTCGGGCGGGGGTCGTTTCTATCGCTCGCCGGATGGCACGTACGTACGTTTTGACGGCGGGCCCGGGCAGCCCGGTTCAGGATCGGGGCCGGATAGCTTCGGCGATTTCGGGGGAATATTCGACAGGTTCTTTGGTGGCGGGGCGCCGGAGCCGACGGGTACTGGTCGGGGGCGATCATCCCGGCTGGATTCCGAGACGACGCTCCGCATTAGTTTTGATCGGGCGTTGCGTGGTGGAAGAACGGAAGTAACTCTTCCGTCCAGTGAACGCGTGCGGATCAACATACCGAAGGGCGTGCGGCAGGGATTCAAGATCCGGCTCAAGGGCAGGGGTCAGCGTGGGCCCGGTAACCGGCGCGGAGACCTCTACGTCTCGTTCCTTATTGAGCCGCATGCGGAGTTGCGTCGGGACGGTGATGACGTGCTTGCGCACGTACGCATCAATGTCTTTGAGGCAATGCTGGGTACTTCGCTCGAGGTTGCGAACGCATACGGGAAGAAGATCAAGGTGCAGATTCCGGCGGGTACGCAGCCGGGCGAGCGCCTTCGGCTTGGAGGTCAGGGAATCGAGACCGAGACGCGTACGGGAGACATGTTCGTAGAGGTGGATGTTGAGGTGCCGAAGAAACTGACGAAGGCGCAGAAGGAGAAGTTCGAGAGAGCCGCGCGCGATGCGGGGTTGCTCTAGCCGGCAGGTGGGCGGTTTTCGGTGGGCATTGTGGCGGCCGCAGCAATTCGAAGAATACGTTCCCCGATCTCTATCGTTGTCATCCCGAGCGACAGCGAGGGGCCTGTGCTTTCAGTTTTGTCCAACGTGTCGATCCATCCATGCCTCAGGCCCTTCGCAGGCTCAGGATGACATAAGGCTGCACCCTGTCGCCCGGACTGCTTCACTGCATTCGCAACTCCTCGACCTGCGGCTACCCTGCCTGAAGGGCGTGCCGCACCAACTCTTCGACCGACGTAATGCCGGGGTGTTCTTTCAGCGCACGACTGATGCTTCGCTCTGCCCCTGCTCGCGACAACCC